>CAYILU010000161.1:1332-3926 GCA_964364235.1 uncultured bacterium
GGATGACCGGAACCGCCGACACGGAGGCCGTCGAGTTCAAGCAGATTTATGGCCTTGACGTCGTGGTGATCCCCACCAACCAGCCGATGGTCCGGGAGGACTACGGGGACCAGATCTACCAGACCGAGCGGGAGAAGTTCCTCGCCGTCCTCGACGAGGTGAAAACGCTCTACGGGGAACAGCGCCCGGTCCTGGTGGGGACCGTCTCCATCGAAAAGTCGGAGAGGCTCTCCGATCTCCTGAAACGGCACGGGATCCCCCACAACGTGCTGAACGCGAAGCACCACGAGCGGGAGGCGCAGATCATCGCCGAGGCCGGTCAGCCGGGGAAGGTCACGATCGCCACCAACATGGCGGGCCGCGGAGTCGACATCAAGCTGGGCGAGGGTGTCGTGGGGAAGGGCGGCCTGCACATCGTCGGCACCGAGCGGCACGAATCCCGCCGCGTCGACAACCAGTTGCGGGGCCGGGCGGGGCGCCAGGGCGACCCCGGCTCGTCGCGCTTCTACCTCTCCCTGGAGGACGATCTCCTCCGGATCTTCGGGTCGGACCGGATCGCGCCGATCATGTCGAAGCTCGGGATGCAGGAGGGCGAGCCGATCGAGCACAACCTCATCAACAAGGCGGTCGAAAACGCCCAGAAGAAGGTGGAGGGCCACAACTTCGACATCCGGAAGCACCTCTTGGAGTACGACGACGTGATGAACAAGCAGCGCACCGTCGTCTACGACCTGCGCAAGGAGGTGCTCGCCGGCGAGGACCTGCGGGACATGGTGATGGAGATGACCGGCGAGGTCGCCGAGGGGCTGGCCGCCCGGTTCTCCGACGCCAAGGAGTACCCGGAGCAGTGGGATCTCTCCGCCCTGGGCGACGCGACGTACCTGCAGTTCGGGTTCCGGCTCGACGTCCCGAAGGAGGAAGTGCAGAAGCTCACGCAGGACTCTCTCGCCGGGCGGATCCGCGAGGGGGCGGTCTCGGCCTACGGGCGGAAGGAGCAGGAATACGGCGCGGACGCGGTGCGCTACCTCGAACGGATGTTCCTCCTCTCCACCATCGACGCGTTGTGGAAGGACCACCTGCTGTCGATGGACCACCTCAAGGAAGGGATCGGCCTGCGCGGGTACGCGCAGAAGGACCCGCTGAAGGAGTACCAGCGGGAGGGGTTCGACATGTTCTTCGACCTGGTGCACCGGATCAAGGAGGAGTCGCTGAAGCGGCTCTTCCACGTGAAGGTGCAGCGGGAGGAGGAAAGGGCCGCTGCGGCCCCGGCGCCCGCACTCCGGAGGGTCAACCTCTCCCGGGGCGACATCTCCCGGGCCGGCGAGACGACCCAGCGGAATACGAAGGTCAAGGTGGGCCGGAACGACCCCTGCCCGTGCGGGTCGGGAAAGAAGTACAAAAAATGCTGCGGCGCGGGGACGTGAGGAGATGAAGCCCGTGCGAACGATCCTCGTCCCGGGTTTCCGGGGGGCCGGCGCGGCCTGCGGGATCAAGAAAACCGGGAAGGCCGACCTGGCCCTGGTGGTGAGCGGATCCCCCTGCGTCTCCGACGTCGTCTTCACCCGGAACCGGATTTTCGCCGCCCCGGTGGCCTGGGGGAAGGCGCTTCGGAACCGATCCTCCCTCCGGGGGGTGATCGTCAACAGCGGGAACGCCAACGCCTGTACCGGGGAAAAGGGACTTTCCGCGGTGCGCAGGACCTCCGAGGCGGTGTGCGCGGCCCTTGGGCTCGCCGGGAATTCCCTCCTGGTCTCCTCCACGGGGGTGATCGGCGTGCCTCTGCCCGCGGGGAAGATCGTGGCGGCGCTCCCGGGTCTCTGCGCGTCGCTTTCCCGCGAGGGGATCGCCCGTGCGGGGGACGCGATCCTGACGACCGACGCCTGGCCCAAGCGCGGCATCCGGAGGATCCGGGTCCGCGGCGGCAGTGTCACCCTGGGCGGGATCGCCAAGGGGGCCGGGATGATCGCGCCGAACATGGGGACGATGTTGGCGTACGTGTTCACGGACGCGGCGTTGCGGCCGGCCGACCTGCGGAAGGCGTTTCGCGAGGCGGTGGACCTCTCCTTCAACCGGATCGTGGTCGACGGTGACACGAGCACCAACGACACCGCCGCGGTCTTCGCCAACGGAGCCTGCGGCCTTCCCCCCCTCGCGGGGAAGGACCTGGCGGCGTTCTCGGAGGCGCTTCGCTCCCTGCTGATAGACCTCGCGCTGATGATCGTGCGGGACGGCGAGGGGGCGACGAAGGTCGTCCGGGTGGCGGTGACGGGTGCCGCGAGCGCCCGCGACGCGGAAAAGGCGGCGAGGGCGGTGGCCACCTCCCCCCTGGTGAAGACCGCGGTCTTCGGAGCGGACCCCAACTGGGGACGGGTCGTCGCCGCGATCGGCAGGGCGGGGATCCGGGTCGACCCGGCAAGGGTCGAGCTGACGTTCGCCGGGGAAAAGGTCCTGCGGCGTGGAATGAGGATCGACCGGGCCGCCGAGCGCCGCGCCGCCCCGAAGATTCGCAGGGAGGCCTACGGCATCGAGGTCGCGCTGGGGCTGGGGAAGGGGAGCCACCACCTCTACTTCTCCGACCTCAACCACGACTAC
This sequence comes from uncultured bacterium, assembly GCA_964364235.1. Taxonomy (GTDB): domain Bacteria; phylum Desulfobacterota; class Deferrimicrobia; order Deferrimicrobiales; family Deferrimicrobiaceae; genus JAKALO01. Next base: position 3,925 of record CAYILU010000161.1, read on the forward strand.
AT
>CAYILU010000162.1:0-3869 GCA_964364235.1 uncultured bacterium
AGAAACGGAATTGCCCGTACGGCTCCGGCCTGAATTCGTAGAGAAGTTTCCCCATCCACCCCCTGTCGAAGATGACGTAATCGTACTTGATCCGGCGCGTCCATCTCCTCAGGGGGCCCCGGAGCGGCAGCGGCGCGGAATAGCTGTAGTAGCCGGGGGGGTAATATTTCCCGAGGTCCCGCGGCACCCTCTCGATCTGGAGGCATCCGCACCCGCCGCACTCGAAATAGGGGAACGCCTCCCCGGTGCCGTACATCTTTTCGTACAGGACCAGGTTCCGGGAGTTCGCGGAACTGCCGCAGATCCTGCAGGTCATCCGGTCCTCCCCGGGCGCAGGCGGCTCACCTCCGAGGCGATGCCTTTCATCCTCCGGAGATATCTCCACCTCTTGAGCGGCCCCTTCGGGCGCAATTCCTCGAGGAGCTTCATCCGGTTCCCCGTCTTGAACAGCAACGCCTCGTCGGCTCCGGCCGTCCTCATGCGGCCCAGGTACGACTCCAGCAGGCGGAACTGGCCGTCGCGGGGATGCAGGGGGAGGTATGCGACGCCGAACTTCCGCTCCAGGAGCGCACGGTTTCGCCTGAGCAATGCTTTCGTCTCCGGGGACCCCTTCCCGAACGTGGCGCTTCCCCTGTGGTAGACGAAGACATCTTCGAGACAGACCAGCCGGTACCCGGCCTCTCTCACGCGGATGCAGTAGTCGTCGTCCTCGTAGAACCCGTAACCGTACGATTCGTCCAACATGCCGACTGCGTCGAGTACGTCTCTTCGCATCGCAATGCAGAAAAAACCGAGCCGGTCGGTCTCAAACTTGTCGCCGCGGCTGGCCGCCGCCCAAACCTCACCTTCGGCAAGGATTTCCCCGGGTGTCCGGCCGCTCGTGTGAATCCGCTGCTCGTTGCCGACCGATTTTGAAACCGGCCCGGCCAGGCCGATGGAACGGTCCTCCTCCAGGGCGGACACGATTTTCCCGAGCCAGCCTTCCGTCACCAACGTGTCGTTGTTCAGGAGCACGAGAATATCCCCCGATGCCGCCCGGATGCCGTCGTTGTTCCCCCCCGCAAACCCCCGGTTGACCGCGTTGAAGACACACTTGAGCCGAGGCTCCCGGGCGGCCATCCTTTTCAGGTAATCGACGGTGCCGTCGGAAGAATGGTTGTCCACCACGATGACCTCGTATTCCGGGCACGCGGTCTTCCCGAAGACACTCTCCAGGCAGGGCCGTGTCGCCTCGTGAAGACCGTTGTAGGAAACGACGACGATGCTGACCTTACGCAACTGCGTCACCTCCGCCACGCCGGGCGAGCAGGATATCCGCAATTTCGAGGATCTTCCCCACCGCCGATTCAACGGTATAGGGGGAGGAAGCGGGCGTCGCGCCCCCCTCCTCCCATATCCGCAGGCAAGCGGCCACCGACTCCTTCACCGCTCCCGCGTCCGCCGTGTCCACCGGAAGGTGCCCCTTCGAGCGGAGCATTCCATCAAGCTCCGGATTATTGTGTACGAGCCCGAGGATCGGCCGGCCCGCCTGCAGATATTCGTAAGTCTTGGACGGGATGGTCTCCGAGGAGAAGTCGCTCGTGTTCTGGATGAGAAGGAGGACATCGGATTGCCGCATGGCTGCCTGCGCCTCTTTCCGCGCCAGCCTGCCGTGGTCCGTGATGATGCCCGGGTGAGGGAACGCTCGTATCCGCTCGTGGACTCCCCGGTCTCCGGTGCCGTAAAGATCGAGCCGGACGATACCGACCAGTTCCGGATCCTCCCGGAAAAGACGTCCCAGCGCATCGAGGAACACCGTGATGTTTCGCGACCCCGCGAGAGAGCCGAAATGCGCGAAGCGGCACAGGGGGCCTTTGCGGTATTGCGGTCCGGGCAGGACCCCGAGATCGGCGCCGGGATAGATTGTCCACCCCCTTCTCCCCAGCCCGGTCCGCCGGTCGGCGCGCTCCCGCGCAACGTCGGTTACGAACACCACCGCGTCGGCCCTGCGGCAGATGAACCGCTCCACTCGCCGGTAGACGGCAAGCGCCGCCCTGCTCCGTTGCCAATCACCGTGGACAAGCGGGTCCTGCACTTCCGCTATCCACGGGATCCCCGCCTTGCGCGCGATAAGAGCTGCCGCTACGTGGGCGCTCGCGGGTCCCCCGGTCGAGTAGGCGATCTCGGGCCCGTATTTCAGGCAAAGTGATTTCCCACGCGCCGCGGCCAGCGGGAACCAGGACCACTGGCTGTCAAGGTCGAGCAGGAGCTTCTCAAAGAGGTAGAACGGCAAGAGCGGTAGTGAGAGGAGCAGGCCGCAGGCCTTCGTCATGGAGTGCGAGAGCCGCCGCTTCCTTATCATGTGCCTTCCCTCGAAACGAAGGCCGGAGGGTGCGACGGAAAGTACCTGCTCGTGGACGATCCCCTCCCGCCGGTCGCCGCACACGCCCGTCAGAAGGATCGGGGCGATCCCGGCCTTCGCAAGGATTGGGATCCGGTCGTCGATGTGCTGGGCGCAGGCCATCCCGTCGATGTTCGAAAAGTAGGAAAGGACAAGCCACCGCCGCTCCGGCACGTTGCTCACCGTCCCTCCCCCGTGGTCTCCCGGGGATTCGCGACCTCGGCCGCGAGGACCTCGTCCACCGCCTCGAGCACCTCGGCCGTTCCGATGGCCGCCAGGCACGGGCTCTCCCCTCCCTTCCCGTCGCAACCCGCGCGGCCGCAAGGAACACACTTCCAATCCTTCTGGATCAGGACCATTTTTCCCACCCGCTGCGTCCCGCGGGGAAGAGGGCATTGCTGCGCAACAGGCCCATCGTTTCTCCAGGGGGACCACCGCTCCGCGATCGTCGGCCCATACAACACCACCATGGGGACGCCGGTCGTCGCGGCAATGTGGCTGACCGCGGTATCCAGCCCTACATAAAGCGAGCTCCCCGCGAGGAGGCACGCCATCTGGTTGAGGCTCAGCGCGCCCGCCAGAAGGGCCGGCGTACGCCGGCAAAGCGCGGCGGTCTCCTGCAGCAGCCCCACCTCCCCCGGATCCGGCGACGACGTCCAAACCGGCTGGAGACCTCGCCGTTCGGTCACCAAGTCACTCGTCTCCGCGAACCGCTCTGTCTTCCAGAACTTGTACTTCCAACGTGCGAAAGGGTGAACCACGAAATACGGGCGCGACACCCCCCTGCTCCGGAGGAGAGCCTCCACGGTCTCCTCGTCGTCGCGATCCCAAAAGACCCTCGCTTCGAGTCGAGGAACGGAGAGCCCGAGAGCCTCGGCGGCAAGCTGGCCCACGCGCGCGACGTGAATGGCATACGGAAACCGGACCGGGTGGGTCAGGAGGATCTTCTTCCAACCGTCCTTCCACCAGTTTACGCCGGAGTAAAATCCGACCCGCGTCCGTCTTCCCGCAAGCGCGGAGGCGATGTTCCCCCGGTCGGAGGCATTGAGATTGACGGAAAGATCGTACTGCCGGAATATCGCCCGGAGGTACGTATTCCTCCGTGTCCCGCCTTCTCCTCCCGACTCCCCGGTATCGGCATACAGAACCCGTCGTACCCGGGGATCCTTCTCGATAAACTCCCCCGTGCCGCGTCCCACGAGCATGTCGATCCGCGCCTCCGGCCAGGCGGATTTCAGCAAGCCGAGAAGGGGAGTTGAGAGGATGACATCCCCGATCAGGCGGATGCAGACGACAAGGATCGACCGGGGAGGGGCTGGCGATTTCGAGGTCATGGATGCCGCCGGTGCAGCTCCCTGAGCTTCGCGTATTTCGCGAGGGCGAGCAGCGCGGTGGTGCACGAGATCAGGAACCCCTCGTACCCGTCGAGGAACCCGAGCCTCAGCACGTACGTCCTGAAAAAGGCGATCGGCGGGCGCAGCAGAAGATC
>CAYILU010000163.1:0-3855 GCA_964364235.1 uncultured bacterium
ACATTCCTGCTTCTTCCTTCTCCGGGATGCGGGAGAGGAGTGTCCCCGCCGGCAAAGATCCTGGCGGAGAGGGAGGGATTCGAACCCTCGGTACGGTTTTACCCGTACAACCGCTTAGCAGGCGGTTGCCTTCAGCCGACTCGGCCACCTCTCCGGTCCATCGGGGACATTCCCACCGGGGACATTCCTCAGCTCGAGTTTCACGTTGAGGAGTGTCCCCGCCCATTACATGAGTGTCCCCGCCCATCCTGGCGGAGGGAGTAGGATTCGAACCTACGGAGCATTTCTGCTCAGCGGTTTTCAAGACCGCCGCCTTCAGCCACTCGGCCATCCCTCCCCGAACCTTGTATTTATACCAGAAATCGATTTCGTTATGGCAGAAAAATGGGACGAAAAATTGGAAATACGGGCGGGGTATGGTAAAAGAAAAAGATGTCCGCGGCGGCTGGTGCTCCCCGAAAAAGGTGGATATGCCATGAAATTTATTGATTTGCAGGGCCAGTTTACTGCTTACGAGGGTGAAATTCGCGTCGGACTGGAGGATGTGCTCCGCAGCGCCCAGTTCATCATGGGACCCAAGGGGGCCGAGCTCGAGCGCCTCCTGGCTTCCTATGTCGGCGCGAAGCACGCTTTCGGCTGTTCCTCCGGGACCGACGCGCTCCTCCTCGCGCTGATGGCGTACGGCGTGGGGCCGGGAGACGAGATCCTCACGACGCCGTTCACGTTCATCGCCACGGCGGAGGTGATCGCGCTCACCGGCGCCACGCCGGTCTTCGTCGACATAGAGGCGCAAACCTACAACATCGACCCGCAGAAGATCGAGGAGGTGCTGACGAAAAACACGCGCGGCATCATCCCCGTCAGCCTGTACGGGCAGTGCGCGGACTTGGAGTCGATCCTCAAGATCGCCTCGGAGTACGGCCTTTTCGTCATCGAGGACGGTTGCCAGTCCTTCGGAGCGGAAAGGAACGGCAAGCGTTCCTGCGGGTATCCGCATGTCGGAACGACCTCCTTCTTCCCCTCCAAGCCGCTCGGCTGCTACGGGGACGGAGGGATGGCGTTCACCTCGGACGACGGGATCGCCCATCGGATCTCCGGGCTCCGCAACCACGGCCAGTGGGAGCGGTACCGGCACCGCGCGATCGGGATCAACGGGCGGCTCGACGAGATCCAGGCCGCGGTGCTGCTGGCCAAGTTCCCCCATTTCCCGGCCGAGGTGGAGCGCCGCGCCGCGGCGGGAGCCCGCTATTCCGAGGCCCTCGGGGACGTCGTCACGGTTCCGGCGATCGCGTCCGGGAACACGCACGTCTACGCGCAATACTCGATCCGGACGACCCGGAGGGACGAGCTTGCGGCGCACCTCTCCGAAAACGGGGTCCCCACGGCCATCCACTACCCGGTCCCCCTGCACCGGCAGGAAGCCTTCGCCCACCTTGGATACGGAGAGGATGATTTCTCCGTGTCCTCCGCGGTTTCCCGGGAGATCCTCTCGTTGCCGATGTCGGCGTTTCTCTCCCGCGAGGACCAGGACGAGGTGATCCGGCAGGTCCGCCGGTTCTTCGGGAAGTGATAATCTATACCATCCATGCGCGCAAAGAAGAAGGATCCCCCGAAGGCGCTGCTAGTGCGCGCCGTCAACTGGCTGGGAGACGCGGTGCTCACCACCCCGGCCCTGGGCGCGGTCCGGAATGCGTTTCCTCAGGCACGGATCGCAGTTGCCGCCCGCCCGTTTGTCGCCGAGTTGTTCCTCCACCACCCGGATGTCGACGAGATCCTCGTCTACGACAAGGGAGGGAAGCACTCGGGGGCGATCGGGATGCTGCGGATGGCCGCGGAGCTGCGCCGCCGCCGGTTCGACGCCGCCTTGCTCCTTCAGAACGCCTTCGACGCGGCGCTCCTGGCGTTCCTCGCGGGAGTGCCGGAAAGAATGGGATATGCGACGGACGGGAGGCGTCTTCTTCTCACGCAGGCAATCCCCGTCACGGAGGAGACCCGGCGTCTGCACCACGCCGAATATTACCTGCGCCTCATGGCCGGTCTGGGGATCCACCTGCCGGCTTCCCCGCGGATGCGGCTGCGCGTGACGCGCGAAGAGACGGACGCGATGGAGGAGAGGCTTTCCTCCCTCGGCATCCCGAAGGGGAAAAGGATCCTGGGGATCAATCCCGGCGCGACCTACGGGTCTGCGAAGCGGTGGTTCCCGGACCGCTTCGCCGCGGTGGCGGATGCGCTCTCCGAGGAGTGGGGGGCTTCCGTCGTGCTGATGGGGTCGGTCCCGGAGCGGCCTCTCGCGGAGGAAATCGAGGCGGCGATGCGGCAAACCCCGTTGAACCTCGCGGGACGGACGACGGTGAGGGAGCTCATGGCTCTCCTTTCCCTGTGCTCCTTCCTCGTGACGAACGACTCGGGGCCGATGCACATCGCCGCCGCGCTGGGTGTTCCGCTGGCGGCGATCTTCGGCCCGACCGACTGGCGGACCACATCCCCCTGGACCGACAAGGCCCGGATCGTCCGCGTCGGCGTCGACTGCTCCCCCTGCATGCTCAGGGAGTGCGACCGCGGCCATGAGTGCATGTTGGGGGTAACGGCGGAGATGGTCGTCGCGGCCGCCCGCGAGCTCTTCCCGGAGTCCCCGCGTGAAGCGGGCTGAGTACGGCCGGATCCTGATCGTGAAGCTTTCCGCGCTTGGGGACGTCGCGCACGCCCTGCCCGTGCTCGATTACCTTAAGAAAGCCGCCCCGGGAGCCCGCATCGACTGGGCGGTCGACCGCAGGTTCGCCGCGCTGCTCGAGGGGAACAACGATCTCTCCCGGGTGGTGCCGCTAGACCTCAAGCGCTGGAAGCGCGAGTGGACCGCGGGAAGCGCAAGGAAAGAGGCTGCCGGCGCGGTCCGGGAGCTGCGGGAAGGAAAATACGACATCGCGTTCGACATCCAGGGGAACGCCAAGAGCGGGGTCGTCACCCGCCTGTCGGGCGCCCGCCTGCGGTTCGGCTTCGACCGGCACGGGGTCCGCGAGGCGCCGAACCTTCTGTTCACGAACCGGAAGATCGCCCTGCGGCCGGAGGACAGGCACATTGCCGAGAAGTTGCTCCGGGTCGTCAGCGCCCCGTTCGGGGGGACGTTCGATCTTTCCGCTCTGAAGGCGCGGATCGCGACGTCGCCCGAAGACGACCGGCACGCGGCGGACATTGTCCGGGAGTTGCTTCCGGGCTCCTCACCGTTGGTTTTGATCCACCACGGGACGACGTGGGCCACGAAGAAAATGGATCCGGAGTTCTGGGCGGACGTCGCGGGATGCCTTCGGGAGCGCTTCCCGCGGGCGGGGGTCCTGCTCTCCTGGGGCAGCGAGGAGGAGCGCCGGGAGGCGGAGGCCATCCGGAGGAAGGCGGGGAAGGGAGTGGAGCTTCTCCCCCGCCTGACCCTGAAGGAGTTCGCGGCGGTATGCCGGGAGAGCCGCCACCTGATGGCGCCCGACACCGGCCCCCTTCACGTCGCGGCCGCGGCCGGCGCCGGGACCGTGTCGGTGTTCCGGGTGACCGACGGGAACCGGAACGCCCCGCGCGGCCCGGGACACCGGTTCCTGCAGGCGCCGATGCCGTGCACGGCCTGCCTGCGAAAGCGCTGCTCCCGGGACGCGGAGTGCCGGAGGAGCATTCCCCCGTCGTTGGCGGCCGAAACGATGGCGGAGCTGATGGCCGCCGCCGGCGGCCGGCGGGATGACGCGTGAAAATCTCCGCGGTCATCATCACCCTCAACGAGGAGCGCAACGTCGGAGCATGCCTCGAATCGCTCTCGTTCGCGGACGAGATCGTCGTCGTCGACTCGGGAAGCACGGCCGGAACGGAAGGGGTATG
>CAYILU010000164.1:0-3799 GCA_964364235.1 uncultured bacterium
TCCGCCGATCCCCTCCATCGGGGCGTCCGGAAACCTTCGGCGGAAGGCCCGTGCGACGCTCGCGGCGTAGGTTTCCCCCGAGGGCTCGCCGCAGATGATGAAAAGGGTCTTAAGCCCGGGGCTCAACGTCCCCTCATCCCGCGCAGGATGCGGAAGGCCACCTCCAGCGCCGCCAGCCCTTCCTGTCCGGACACCAGCGGCGGGGTCCCTTCCCGCGCGCAATCCACGAAGGCCCGGATCTCGTCTCGAAGCGAATCCCCCTTCTGCGTTTCGAGGAGCTCCCCCGAGATTTCCGGAGGGCCCTGCGGGCCGTGCGGGAAGGTCCTCCGGAAGATCTGTATCGAGTGTTCGACGAAATCCATCGAGACGTAGGCGTCCTCCTGGAAGATCCGGATCTTCCGCTGCTTGCGAGCCGAAACCCTGCTCGCCGTCACGTTCGCCACGCAGCCGTTCGCGAAGGCGAGGCGCGCGTTGGCGATGTCGACGTTCGTGGAAATAACCGGGACCCCCACAGCGTGGATGCGCGTCACCGGGGAGCGGACGAAAGAAAGGATCAGGTCGAGGTCGTGGATCATCAGGTCGAGCACCACGTCGACGTCCGTCCCGCGCCCCCCGAAGGGCCCCAGCCGGTGGCACTCGATGAACCTCGGCTCGGCCAGGAGGGAGGCCGCCTGCCGCACCGCCGGGTTGAACCGCTCCACGTGGCCGATCTGGAACACCAACTTCCGCTTCGACGCCTCGCGGACCAGGGTGCGGGCCTGGCGGAGGTCCGACGTGATCGGCTTCTCGAGGAGGACGTGCGCGCCGGCACGCATCGCGTCCATCGCGACGCGGTAATGGGACGTCGTCGGGACCGCGATGGAAACGGCGTCCACTTCCGCAAGCAGCCGCCTGTGATTTTCGTGGTACCCGGTCGAGAACTCCTGCGCGACGGCTTTCCCGCGGGCGGGGTCCGCGTCGCACACCCCGACGAACCGGACGTCGGGGAACGACGCGAGCTTCTGCGCGTGCAGCCTTCCGAGGTAGCCGACGCCGATGACCCCGACCTTCAGATGACCTTCTTCATGCATGAAAGATCACCTCAACACACCTCGCTTGCTGGAACGGACGAACCCGATCAGGTGCTTCACTTCGGGGATCGGTTCCACCTCGGCCTCGGCCCTGTCGAGCGCCTCACGCATCGGCATTTCGCTGTTGAAGAGAATCCGGTACGCCTTTTTCAGCGTGCCGATGGTTTCCGGGGAGAATCCCGCCCGCTGGAGGCCGATGACGTTCAACCCGAACAGCGATCGGTTGCGCCCCTGGCGCATCGCGACGGCCTTCACATAGGGAGGAACATCCTGGGAAACGCCGGATTGCGCGCCGATCATGGCGAGCGTGCCGATCTTGACGAACTGATGGACCCCTGAAAGTCCCCCGATGAAGGCGCCGTCCTCTATGTCGATATGCCCGGCCAGCGTCGCGGCATTGGCCATGATGACCCGGTTCCCGACCTGGCAATCGTGCGCCACGTGGCAGTAAGCCATGATCATGCAGTTGTTTCCAACGCGCGTGGTGCCGACGCCGGTCGCCGTCCCGCGGTTGATCGTCGCGTATTCCCGGACGACGACGTTGTCGCCGATCTCGACCCATGTATCCTCTCCCTTGAACTTGAGGTCCTGGGGAGGAGCCCCGACGGAAGCGAACGGGGATATCCGGTTGTTCTTACCCATCCGTACGTTCGATTCGATAATGGCATGCGGCCCGACCGTGGACCCGTCGCCGATCGAAACCTTCGGCCCGATCACCGCGTAGGGGCCGACCTCCACCCCTTCCCCCAACCGCGCGTCGGGGTCGATTATCGCCGTGGGATGGATCATTTCCCCGCTCCTTCCCGGGCCCTGTCGCCGAACGAATCGCGGATCGTCGCGGTCAGGTCCGCTTCGGCCACGAGGGCGTTCCCCACCATCGCCTCCCCGTGCATCTTCCACACCGGCCCCTTGTGGGCGGTGATCGTCACCTTCAGGAGAAGCTGGTCGCCGGGGAACACCGGGCGACGGAACCGGCAGTTGTCGATCCCCGCGAAGTATGCGAGTTTCTTCTCGCCGCCCAGCGCTTTCAGGGCGAAGATCCCCCCCACCTGTGCCAGGGCCTCCACGATCAGGACGCCGGGCATGATGGGGTACCCGGGGAAGTGCCCGACGAAAAACGGCTCGTTGATGGTGACGTTCTTGATCCCCACGATGCTTCCGACCGGGTCCATCTCGACGACCCGGTCGACCAGCAGGAAGGGGTAGCGGTGCGGCAGCAGATCCATGATCTCCTGGATCGTAAGCATCTCATTCGTCTCCTTTCGGGTTTTTCCCTTCCTCCAGGCGCTTCACCCTGCGGAAGAGCTCCGGCAGTTTCGGCAGAAGCATCGACATCCGGAGCCACGTGGGGTGCGGCATGACGGGAATCCCGGACCAGACCTTCGCCTCCGACGCGTGCAGCGTGGCCGGCACCCCGCACTTGGCCCCCAGCATGATGCCGTCCTCGATCTCCAGGTGGCCCGCGAGGCCCGCCTGGCCGCCGATCATCACCCGGTTCCCGATCCTGCAGCTTCCCGCGATGCCTGCCTGTGCGGCGATCACCGTGTCGGCCCCGATCACGACGTTGTGCCCGACCTGGACCAGGTTGTCGAGCTTGGTCCCCCGTAGGATCCGGGTCACGCCGAGCGCCGCCCGGTCCACCGTGGTGTTGGCCCCGATCTCCACGTCGTCCCCGATCTCCACGGTCCCCACCTGGGGGATCTTCCGGTACCCTTCCCGGGAAGGCGCGAAACCGAACCCGTCGCTCCCGATCACGCACCCCGCGTGGAGGATCACGCGATTACCTACCCGCACGTCGTGGTAGAGGACGACATGGGGGTACAGCAGGCAATCCTCCCCGACGGATGCCCCCTCCCCCACGACGACCCCGGGGTACAGCGCGGTCCGGTCCCCGACCGCGGCGCCCTCCCCGATGACGACGAAGGGGGCGACGCTCACTTCTTTCCCGACGCGGGCCCCGGGATGGATGCTCGCCATGGGAGAGACCCCGGCGGCCGGGCGCACGTTCGGGTGAAACAGCTCGACCACGCAGGCGAAGGTGTAATACGGGTTGTCGGACAGGAGAAAAGCGGCCTGCGCCCCCGCCACGCGATCCTTCGCGATGATCGCCGAAGCCTTCGATTCGCGCGCGAAGCGGTTGTACTTCGGGTTCGCGAGGAAGGTCACCTGGCCGGGTCCGGCCTCCTCGATCGGCGCGACACCGGTGACCACCGCGTCCCCTTCCCCGGACAGCCGCGCCCCCACGCGCGCCGCCAGTTCCGACAGGAGGAACTCATTTCCCAAGGGTCTTCTCCTTGTTCACCATTTCCAGCACCTTGGCGGTGATGTCCAGCGCCGGGTTGAAGTGGACGACGCCTCCCTGGTTCCTGTCAAACACCAGGTCGATCTTTTCATCGGTCACCGTCTTTTCCAGCTGGGCTTCGACGATCTTGAGCACCTCCCGCGTCTGCTCCGCCTGGCGGGTCTGCATCTCCTTCTCGGCTTCCTGGGTCAGCTGGCGCAGCTCGCCGACCTTGCCGTTCAGCGCGTCCTCTTTCTCCCTGAGCTTCTCTTTCCCGAGGAGGATCTTCTGCTTGTCGATCTCCTCCTTGATCTTCCGGGCCTCGTCCTGCTTCCCGTCGATCTTCTTCTTCAGCTCCTCGTAGCGGTCCTCCATCCTTTTCTTCGCGACCTTGCCCGCCTCGGACTCGTTGAGGATCCTGTTGACGTCGATCACCGCCACCTTGAGC
>CAYILU010000165.1:0-1519 GCA_964364235.1 uncultured bacterium
CAGTCCGCCCGGGCTATTCCCCGGCTCTTCCCCGCCCAGGAGGCGCGCAGCGCGGGCGCCCGCGCGGCGAACCCCAGGTGCCGGAAGAGCCGGTCCGCCGGGAGGGCCTTTTCCCCGAAGACCTCGGCGAGCTCCCCGCGCGCCAGCCGCCGCTCCGTGTCCATCTGGAACAGCCGGTCCTGCGCGTGCACAAACCCTTCCGCGAAGTGGAGATCGTGGTCGTTGCCGGCGGTGATGTGGGGGATCCCGTAGCGGTCCCTGACGATTTCGACGGGGGCGGACAGCCCCGGGACGGCCAGGTCACCGTCCCGCTGCGGGACGCTTCCCTGGAAGAACGAGGAGCAGGAGCTGAAAAGGATCGTGACGGCGGCGAGGAAGAGCGCCGCCATCCCCGGCCCGCGCGGCGGGGCGGCTTCCCCCCGCCTCATTGTTCCGCGAACGCCCGCGCCTTGATTTTTGCCAGGACGGCCTCGAAGACCTCCCCCGTGTACGTCCGGATGTGGCGCCGCATCTCGATGAGGTACCGCTCGATCTCGCCCCACTCCTTCCGGATGACCTGCCGCTGGTCCTTGTAGGCCCGCTCGTACTCCTTCTGCATGCGGGCCTGCAGCGGCTCGCGCTTCCCCCTCTCCTCGGGGTAGGCCTTCTTCGGGAGAAATTCGTGGATCGGCTCGAAGATCCGGACGTCGGTCTCCTCGAGATGGAACAACTCGATGTTGTCGATCATCACGACCTGCTTCCGGGGCGTGGCGACGTAGTGGCCGTACCGCAGCGCCGTCCCGATGCAGTCACCCAGTGCGTCCTGCCGCGCGGCCCCCTCCACCCACCAGTCCCCGTCCTTGAGGATCCGGGAGACCGGGATCTCCTCGTCGAGGTAGATGTTGACCCCCTCCTCCTTCGGCTTGAGGAGCACCTCCTCCCCCTGGGGGCTTGGGTGGTACACCGCGGGCAGGGCGGGCAGGCCGACCAGCCCGGGCAGGCCGCTGTAGATATATTGCCCGAGGCACCCGAAGCGGGAGACGTAGACCTGGGACTTCCGGCCCGTATTGTCCTTCAAAGTGAAGAGCGTGTCCTTGTGCACCTTCTCCACGAGTTCCACGGCCACGACCTCGAAATCCCGGGGGCCGTTCCTGTCCATCCGGGAAAGGAGCAGGAGTACCGCTTTCTTCAGCCCGGTCGCCTTGAGCTTGGAGGCGAAGATCTTCACGCGGGCCGATTCCGGCATCATCCGGATGGCCCCCCGGACCCAGTTCACGTAGGAGTGGGAAATGCTGATGGGGAGCATGTCCGTGCTGCTCGGGTCGAGCAGCTCGTCGACCTTGGCTTCCCAGAGCGGGATGTGCATACCCAGGAACTCCTGGGGGTTGTCCACTCCGAGTGTCTTCAGGATCTTCTCCCGGTCCTTCGTCTTCCGTTCCGATGCCGGAATCTGGAAATACCGGTGGAGCGCCCGCTCGTACCTCGCCAGGTCGGATTGGACAGGGCTCATCGGGAGACCCCCTAAAAAAATCTTTTCTTC
>CAYILU010000165.1:1619-3781 GCA_964364235.1 uncultured bacterium
GACTGGAGAGGGCGGACAGGGCGGCCGCGAGCGGGGCGTGGCCGCCGAAAAGCACGATCTTGTCCCCCGCGGCGAGGCGCTCCGAGGGCGCAGGCTGGACGATTGCGCGGTCTCCCCGCAGGATCGACAGCAGGACGATCCCGGTGTCGTTGCCAACCGGGAGGTCCCCCACGGCTTTTCCTTCCCAGGGGGAGGACGGCGAGACGTAGTAGATCTCGATCACCTTGCGGCGGAGGAACTCCTCGAACTCGGCCAGCACCTCGCTGCTGCTTGAGGTCCCCCGCTCGCGGAGGATCCGGTACGTCCCGCTCCGGATCAGCCCCTCCTGCTGCCGGATCACGTGGTCGGGCACGTGGTATTCGGAGAGGACCCGCGCGAAGATCTCCACGGAGGTCTCGAACTCCTCCGGGATCACGGCGTTCGCCCCGAGGGCGATCAGGTCGTCCACGTCCGCCACCAGCCGCGTCCGCACCAAGATGAAGAGGGAGGGGTTGCTCCTGCGGGCGACCGCCACCGCCCGCCGCGTGGCCATCGGGTCGGAGATCGCCAGGACGAGGATCCTCGCGCGCGCGATCCCCAGCCGGTCCAGTATCTCGGGCCGGTCGACGTCGCCGTAGAACATCGGCTCCCCGGCGGCCTTCCCCTGGCGCACTTCGACGTCGTTCAGGTCCACGACCACGTACGGCAGCCGCGTCGACCGGAGCACGCGGGCCAGGTTCTTCCCGTTCATCCCGTAGCCCGCGATTATGACGTGGTTCTCCATGCCGGTCTTCCGGATGACGGTATCCTCTTCCGCTTCCGGAAACTCGGTCCCGCGCACCACCCACCGCTGCCAGCGCTTCGCGATCGAGGGGGCCGCGCCCATCAGGAAAGGCGTCACCGTCATCGTCAGGACGGCGATGGCCAGCAGGAACTGGTACTGGCTCGGACCCACGAGGTTCTCCCGGTACCCCTCGGAGAGGAGGAGAAAGGAGAACTCCCCGATCTGCAGCAGCCCGACGCCGGTGATCACGGCCACCCGCGACGAGTAGCCCAGTGCCCGGACCGTCCACCCCGCGGAAACCGCCTTGACCAGGGCGACCGCCGCCACCATGGCCAGCACCAGCGGGAAGTTCGCCAGGAGGAATGGAAGGTTCAGGAGCATGCCCACCGAGATGAAGAAGATCCCGTTGAAGACGTCCCGGAACGGCAGAATCTGGGCCGCGATCTCGTGGACGTAGTCCGACTCGGAGATCACCATCCCCGCGAGAAACGCACCCATCCCCAGCGAAAGGCCGAACCGGTTCGCAAGGTAGGCGGTGCCGAGGCACACCAACAGCACGGTCATGGCGAGGATCTCCCGGCTGTTCAGCCGGATGATTTCCTTGAGGAGGCGGGGGATGAGGAACCGCGCCAGCAGGAGCAGCACCGCAACCCCGGCGCCGGCCTTCGCCAGGGTCAGGAAGACGGCGGAGAACTGGGCCGTTTCCCACTGGCGAAGGGAGGGGATGAGAAGCATCATAGGGATCACCGCCATGTCCTGGAACAGCAGGATCCCGAACGACAGCCGCCCGTGCACGCTGTCGATTTCCAGCTTGTCGGCGTACACCTTCAGGACGATCGCCGTGCTGGAGAGGGAGACGACGAAGCCCACGAAGATCGCCTCGGGGACGGGCGACCCGGAAAGCGCCAGGATCACGAGGGAAAGAAGGATCGTGGCGAAAACCTGCGCCCCGCCGGCCCACAACACTTGCCGCCGCATCTTCCCCAGGCTGGAAAGCGAGATCTCCAGCCCGACGGTGAACAGGAGCAGGACGACGCCGATCTCCGCAAGCGCCTCGACCATCCCCTTTTCGGAGACCAGTCCCGCTCCCGTCGGCCCCATGATCGCCCCCGCAACGAGGAACGCCGCCACCACCGAGAGGCGGAGCCTGCTGAAGAGGAACGCAACCGCGGTGGCGATCGCCAGGACGACGGCCAGGTCGCGCAGGATGGCGGAAAATTCCAAAGGCACTCCCTTGCGGGCGAAAAGGGCTTCTTCCGGAAGAGTCTACCAGCGGCGCGGGAAATTCTCCAACCGCCCGGCACCAGTGCGTGGGATTTTTTTTAAAGTTTACCGCGTTGCCTGCCGATAAGAGCAGCAGGGACGTAACCCGTCAACCAGGATGGCCTTTCCTCCCCGG
>CAYILU010000166.1:0-3739 GCA_964364235.1 uncultured bacterium
CCCCCCTCCAGAAGGAGTTCGGGTGGACGCGGGCCGAAGTGTCGGTCGCCTTCACCCTCTCCATCGCCTGCATTGCGCTCGGGGTCCTGGTCGGGGGGCGCTGGCAGGACCGGAAAGGCCCGGCGCCCGTGGCCCTGACGGGGGCGCTGCTCTTCTCGGCGGGGGTCTTCCTTTCCCAATACACCCACGCGTTGTGGTGGCTCTACGTCTGCTACGGGATCCTGGTCGGCTTCGCCAGCGGAGTCGGCTACACCTGCCCGCTCGCGGTGGGGATGAAGTGGTTCCCCGACAAGCGTGGGCTGGTGACCGGCCTCATGGTGATGGGCTACGGGGCGGGAGGCGCGCTGATCGCCCCCCTGGCGGGGCTCCTCATCCACTGGTACGGCTGGAGGCCCACCTTCGGCCTGCTCGGGACCGGGTTTTTCTTCGTCACCGTCGCCGGCTCCTTCTTCCTGCGCAACCCGCCGGAAGGGTGGAAGCCGGAAGGCTGGTCCCCTCCCCGGCATGGAGACGGGACCTTCCGGACCCTCCACGACTTCGCCCCCATGGAAATGATGCGCACCGGGACGTTCCTGCGCATGTGGCCGGCCTACACGCTGGGCACCACCGCGGGGCTGATGGTCATCGGGCACCTCGCCGCCTTCGCGGAGGGGGAGGGATTCTCCCGCCCGGACGCGGCCATCGCGGTGGGGATCCTGTCCGTCGGGAACGGCTTCGGGCGGATCGGCTCGGGGTGGCTGTCGGACCACATCGGCCGGACGAGGACGCTCGCGCTCGTGATGGGGGTGACGGCGCTCCTGCTCTTCCTCGAGCCGGGCGTTTCCACGCGCCCCTTCCTTTTCGGGTCGGTGTTCCTGATCGGGTATTGCTACGGGTCGCAGCTGGCCGTCTTCCCCTCCGCCACGGCGGACTTCTTCGGGGTGCGCAACCTGGGGAACAACTACGGCCTCGTGGTGACCGCCTGGGGGACCGCCGGGATCATCGGGCCGATGGTGGGCGGCAGGCTCTACGACGCGACCCGAAGCTACGCGACGGCGTTCCGGATCGCCGCGCTGCTCGCCCTGCTGGCCGCGATTCTCGTCTCGACCGTGAAGCCACCTATTCCCAGGTCAGCAAGAGCGGCGTCAGGGGGTTCACCAGGTCGGGGTGACGGGGCAGGACCCGAGCCGTGTAACCGTATCGCCCGGTGACCTTGCAGGGGATCTCCGCGCGGAAGATGTCCTCCTCCCCTTCCCGACCCTCGTGCCGCGCCCGGACGACCCCCCCGTCCCGGATCTCCCCCGTGGAGTCCAGCGGGCCGTGGCAGATCTCCACGGAGACGTCCTCCGCGGGGAGCGACCCCAGGCGCGCCCGCACGGTGACCGCCACGGCCGACCCGACGGCCACCTCCTTCTCCTTCCCGGTCTCCTCGATCCGGATCGACAGCTGGGACCATTGGGCCGTGACGCGCGCCCGCCACGCCGCGAGGCCCTTCGAGCCCGCGAAGGCGTCTCCCTTGAGCCGCCCGCCCGCCCGGTGCGCCTGGAGGTAGCAGAGCTCCGCGTACTCCCGGACCATCCGGTGGGTGTTGAAACCCGCGCCCAGCTTCCTCATCGAGGACTTCATCAGGGAGATCCACTCGCGGGGCAGCCCCCCCTTGTCCCGGGTGTAGAACAGCGGGACGATCTCCTGCTCCAGCAGGCTGAAGAGCGCCTCGCACTCGACGTGATCCTGCTCCTCGGGGTCCTGGTACACCTCGCCGCTCCCGATCGCCCAGCCCGTGTCGAGCGCGTACCCCTCGCACCACCAGCCGTCCAGGACCGAGACGTTCAGCGCCCCGTTCGCCGCCGCCTTCATCCCGCTCGTGCCGGAAGCCTCCAGGGGACGGCGCGGCGTGTTGAGCCAGACGTCCACCCCCTGCACCAGGTACCTCGCGACGTTGATGTCGTAATCCTCGACGAACACCAGCCGCTCGCGAATCCGGGGGTCCGAGGCAAAGTGGATGACCGACTTGATGATCTCCTTGGCGGGATGGTCCTGGGGGTGGGCCTTCCCGGCGAAGAGGATCTGGACCGGCCGCTCGGGGTCTGTGAGGAGACGGATGAGCCGCTCCGGTTGCCGCAGGAGGAGGCTCGCTCGCTTGTAGGTGGCGAACCGGCGCGAGAACCCGATGGTCAGGGCTTCGGGGGAAAGCACCTCGTCCGCGGCGCGCAGCGAGGCCGGGCCGGCCCCCTGCCGCTGAAGCTGGCCCTTGAGCCGCTTCCGGATGAAGAACACGAGGCGCTCCTTGCGCGCCTGGTGGGTCCGCCACAGTTCGCCGGCCGGGATGGCGTCCACCCGCTCCCAGACCGAGCCGTCCGCCGGTTTCTCCAGGAACCTGGGCCCAAGATACCGGGTGAAGAGTTCCCCCACCTCGTGGCTCAGCCAGGAGCGCGTGTGGATCCCGTTTGTGATGCTCCGGATCGGGACCTCGGCCTCCGGGAGGTTGGGCCACAGGTCCCGCCACATCCTCCGCGACGTTTCCGCGTGCAGCTTCGCCACCCCGTTCGTGAACGCGGCCATCCGCAGGGCGAACACCGTCATCCCGAAATCGGGGGATTTGCCCGCGGGGACCTGGCCCAGCGAAAGGAACTCCTGCCACGGCACCCCCAGGTCTTCCGTCACGGGATGGAGGTACTTCCGGACGATCTCCGTTCCGAACACCTCGTTGCCCGCAGGCACGGGGGTGTGCGTGGTGAAGACGTTCGAGGCGAACACCTGCTCCCGCGCCTCGGCGAAAGAAAGATTCTGATCCTTCATCAGCATCCGGATCCGCTCGATCGCCAGGAGGGCGGAATGCCCCTCGTTCATGTGGTAGACGGTCGGGGAGAGCCCCAGCGCGCGCAGCGCCCGCACCCCGCCGATCCCCAGGAGGATCTCCTGCCGGATGCGCGTCTCCCTGTCCCCGCCGTAGAGGGTGGAGGTGATCTCGCGGGCCCGGGGCGAGTTCTCCTTCACGTTGCTGTCGAGCAGGTAGAGGGGCGTCCGGCCGACCTGGACCCGCCAGATCCTCGCCTTGACCATCTCCCCGCCGATCGGGACCTCGATCGTCAGCACCTTGCCGTCCGGTCCGTATTCAATCGACACCGGCATGTTGAACCAGTCGTTGTCGGGGTAGAGCTCCTGCTGCCATCCGTCGAGGTTCAGGACCTGCCGGAAATACCCCTTCCGGTACAGGAGGCCCACCCCCACCAGGGGCAGGCCGAGGTCGGACGCCGATTTCAGGTGGTCCCCCGACAGGATGCCCAAGCCCCCCGAGTAGATGGGGAGCCCCTCGTCGATCCCGAACTCGCAGGAGAAATAGGCGACGAGGAAATCCTTCTCCCCGCCGTGCGCCTCCTGGAACCAGCCCGGGGCCTTGAGGTACTTCGTGAAGTTCTCGTGGACGCGCTTCAAGTTCGCGACGAAGCTCTCGTCCCGGGCCGCCGCCTCCAGGTCTTCCTGGGTGAGGGAGCCGAGCATGAGGACCGGGTTCTGGTACGACTTCTCCCAGAGCGCCGGGCTCAGGCGGATGAACAACTGGACTGCGTCCCAGTTCCAGGAGAACCAGAGGTTTCTCGCCAGGTCCTCGAGGGGCTTGAGCGCCTTCGGGATGTTCGGATAGACGTGGAAATGCCTGACGCGCATGGGGATCGCCTCTCGCCAGTTGGATTCGCGGAAAGGCAGGGCCCGCAACGGGGCCCTGCCTCACCATAACCGTGTCCCCCCGGAAAGCATCGTT
>CAYILU010000167.1:0-3734 GCA_964364235.1 uncultured bacterium
TTCCGGCTGATGCGGCAGCTGTTGACCGAGTCGCTCCTGGTTTTCGCGATCGGCTGGACGGACGTCGACCAACGCCATCCCGACTCGAGAGTGGCACGGCCGATCGTCGCGTTTCCGATTGTAAACAGCTCCACTTTTCCCTTGGGAAATGTCCGCACTTCCTCCGCCTCGTTGAAGCCTTTCCGTTCCGCGATTTGGCCTACCGTTTTCAGGGATTTCAAGGTTCTCGCGTGTTTCAAGGCTCGCCCCCTTCCATGCCGTAACCCCGGCCGTTCGTCTGTCGTTGTCTACGGGTCTCCTCGGGGGATTCTTCCCCGTATTCCATAGATGCCGATCCAACAGGCGGGTTCCCCTTTTTCACCCCGAAAAAGGCCGTTGTTTGCACGGGGTTTGCGGTCCATTAGGCTTCCCTTCCATAAACCGATAGAGACATTCGGAAGATTTTCCCCCTAAGATATGGCTAGGCCGATCATTGGAGACGGGGCAGAATACTTCGGACTGGAGGCGGCACATGAGTCAGAAGACGTACTACCTGGTCTGCGGCGCGGTGTTCTTCGTGGTCGCTACGGCACATCTAACGCGCTTGATCATGGGATGGGAAATCGCAATCGCTGATTGGACCGTTCCGCGCTGGGTCTCGATTCCCGGTCTCATCTTTTCGGGCATTCTATCTGCTTGGGGGTTCGTACTGGCATCGCAAACCAAGGCGTCAGACTGATATAACCGGTTTCCGCCTCCACCGGGATGTGCAAAGTCGTGGGGTTCATCACCCAGGCGCCGATCATCCGCAAAAACATTTACCACGTCGGGTGGTACTTCGGCACGCTGAAACTTCCCATGCGGGCTCCGCCGCTGTGGGACGATTTCTTCCCCGACCAGTTCCCGGATTACGGGCCGTAGTAAGACGACCGGGGGCCTGATTGACAGGGAAAGGCAAGGTTTCTACACTGGTCTCACGCCATTCTTTCGCATCTCTTTCAGGCGCCGTTCGTCCGGTATCCAACCCGATCTACAGGAGGAGGGGAGCGATGGGGGAAAAGGCCTGCATCGCCGGCGTGGGAATGATTCCTTTCGCCAAGCCGGGTGCGAGCGACACCTATGACGTGATGGGGGCCGGTGCCGCGCGGGCCGCCCTGAAGGACGCAGGGATCGGCTACTCTCTCGTCCGGCAGGCATATGCCGGTTACGTGTACGGGGATTCCACCTGCGGACAAGCCGCGGTCTACCGTCTCGGCCTAACCGGGATTCCGGTGATCAACGTGAACAACAACTGCTCGACCGGCTCCACTGCTTTGTTCCTCGCACGCCAGGCGGTGGAGAGCGGGTCCGTGGATTGCGCCCTGGCCCTGGGATTCGAGCAGATGTCCGCGGGTGCGCTCTCGGAGAAATGGACCGACAGGCCCTCCCCCCTGTCCCGGTTCTTCGATACGGTCCGCCACATCCGGGGCTGGGACGAGAAGATCCCGATGGCTCCCCAGCTGTTCGCGGCCGCCGGCCGCGAGTACCGGGAAAGGCACGGCACCCGGCCGGAAACCTTCGCCAGGATCTCCGAAAAAGCGCGCCGGCATGCGGCGAACAACCCGTACGCGATCTTCCGCCAGCCGCTCACTGTGGAGGAGATCCTTGCCTCCCCGATGGTCTGCGATCCGGTGACGCGCCTGCAATGCTGTCCGCCCACCTGCGGCGCCGCGGCGGCAGTGGTGTGCTCGGCCTCTTTTTCGCGCAGGCTTGGAGTGGACGCCCGCGTCGCCATCGCCGCCCAGGCCATGACCACCGATGAGGGGGGCAGCTTCGGCGGCAGCATGATGAAACTCGTGGGATACGACATGGCCCGGGAAGCCTCCCGGATGGTGTACGAGGCGGCAGGGATCGGTCCCGGGGACATCGAGGTCGTCGAGCTTCACGACTGCTTCACGGCGAACGAGCTGATCAGCTACGAGGCCCTTAGCCTGACCCCGGAAGGGACGGCCGAGAAGTTCGTCCTGGACGGGGACAACACCTATGGCGGCAGGGTGGTTACCAACCCGTCCGGTGGCCTGCTCTCCAAGGGGCATCCGCTCGGCGCGACGGGCCTGGCGCAATGCGCGGAACTGGTGTGGCAGCTCCGGGGGCAGGCCGGCCCCCGACAGGTGGACGGGGCGCGGCATGCCCTCCAGCACAACATCGGGCTCGGCGGCGCGTGCGTCGTCACGCTGTACGAAGCCGCCTGAATCGGCGGTGTCCGAAAAACCCATGGAGGCGGGAGGCCCGGTCTTCCCGGGGGACAACATCACCACCAGCGGCTGGGACATGGGGGGCGGGGTGTTCCACCTCCGGGCGGCCACGGGGGGGGTAGAGGTGCTGACAAACGCATACGCGCTCGTGAGCAGGGGGTGACCGATGTACGGCGAGGAACACGCGATATTCCGCGAGGCGTTCCGGAAGTACGTGGCGCAGGAGGTTTCTCCCTTCATCGGAACGTGGGAGAAGGAAGGAATTGTCCCCCGTGAGGCCTGGACAAAAATGGGGGCGGCCGGTTTCCTGTGCCCGTGGCTGCCCGAGGAGTACGGGGGCAGCGGGGCGGATTTCCTCTACTCCGTCATCATCGCGGAGGAGCTCGGGAAGGCGGGTGCGGCGGGATTCGGAGCGGCGGTCCACAACGATCTCGTCGCCCCGTATATCTACCACCTGGGCACCGAGGCGCAGAAGAATAAGTGGCTGCCGAAATGCGCCACGGGGGAGATCATCCTGGCGATCGCCATGTCCGAGCCGGACGCCGGGTCCGACCTGGCGGCGATCCGGACGAGGGCCGACCGGGAGGGAGACGGCTACGTCCTCAACGGCATGAAGACGTTCATCTCGAACGGGATCAACGCGGACCTCGCGGTCGTGGCCTGCCGCACGGACCGGACCGCCAAGGGCTTCCAGGGGATCAGCCTTATCTGCGTGGAGCGCGGCACGCCGGGGTTCCTCCGGGGCAGGAGGCTCGAGAAGATGGGGCTGCACGCCCAGGACACGGCGGAGCTCATCTTCGAAGACTGCCGCGTCCCGGAGGAAAACCGGCTGGGGGAGGAGAACAAGGGCTTCCCCTACATGATGGAGCACCTCTCCCAGGAACGGCTCATGAGCGTCGTCATGGCCCAGTCCATGGCGGAGGCGATGCTGGAAATGACGGTCCGCTACGCCAGGGAGCGGAAGGCGTTCGGCAAGTCCATCGGCAGCTTCCAGCACAACGCGTTCAAGATCGTGGAGATGGCCACGGAGATCCGGCTGGGACGGGTCTTCCTGGATCACCTGGTCCGGAAGCACGCCGCGGGCGAACATATCGATACCGAGGTCTCGATGGGGAAGGCCTGGGTGGCAGAGATGGCCAACCGGGTGGCCTACCATTGCGTCCAGCTCCACGGCGGCTACGGTTACATGGAGGAATACCCCATCTGCCGTTTTTTCCGCGACATTCGGCCCGCGACCATCTTCGCGGGGACGACGGAAATCATGAAGCTCATCGTGGCAAGGAACATGGAACTTCTATAATGGAAAAAGATCCTTGATGTAACGAGGTACCGAACAACTGCCGGAGTCGAGGTTCGTCGATGTGCGGCCGGTTCACCCTGTTCGAAGCGGACAAGGTGCTTTCCCGGGAGTTCGGCGTCTCCGGCTTCCCTCCGCTGTCTCCGCGCTACAACATCGCCCCGTCCCAGCCCGTGGCGGCCGTGCGCGCGGCACCCGCTGGCACCGGTCGCAAGTTCGCCCTC
>CAYILU010000168.1:0-1138 GCA_964364235.1 uncultured bacterium
GACGCGCAGGCGGCGGCGCTGGCGATGCGGAAGGGGAGGGGGAGCCGATGATCCTGGCCGGCGACGTGGGGGGTACCAAGACCAACCTGGCGCTCTTCCGGTTGCGGGGCCCGGCCCTCATGTGCGAGGAGATCCGTTCCTTCACGACCCGGGACTTTCCTTCCCTCGAGGCCATCCTGAAGGAATTCCTCGGGGGCGGAAGCGAAGTCGACCTGGCCTGCGTCGGCGTGGCGGGCCCCGTCCTCTCCGGCGAAAGCCGTTTGACCAACCTCCCCTGGGCGGTGAACGAGGAGTCGCTCCGGCTCGCCTGCGGGGCGCGCCGCGGTTTTCTCGTCAATGACCTCCAAGCTACCGCGTTCGCGGTCCCCCATCTTCCTCCCGAAAAACTTGCCGTTCTTCAAGAGGGAGAGGCGGAGCCTCGCGGTACGGTTGCGGTGACCGCCGCCGGGACGGGGCTGGGTGTCGCCTTCCTCGTCCGTTTCGGCAAGGGGTACCTGCCGTTCGCATCGGAGGGGGGAC
Organism: uncultured bacterium; assembly: GCA_964364235.1. Lineage (GTDB taxonomy): Bacteria > Desulfobacterota > Deferrimicrobia > Deferrimicrobiales > Deferrimicrobiaceae > JAKALO01. Next base: position 520 of record CAYILU010000168.1, read on the forward strand.
ACGTGGGGTTTTCCCCCCGGGACGAGCGGGAGGCATCGCTGCACGCCTGGCTCGGGGCGCAGTACGGGCGGGTGAGCGCGGAGCGCCTGGTCTCGGGGCCCGGCCTGTTCGCGATCTACCGTTTTTTGCGGGAGACGGAGAGGTTTCCGGAAGCACCCGGGGTCGATGAGCGCCTCTCCCGGGAGGATCCGCCGCGCGTGATCGCGGAGGAGGGGCAGGCAGGCCGTTCCGCGGCGTCACGCGAGGCGCTGCGGGTTTTCGTCTCCCTTTACGGGGCGGCGGCTGGGGACCTGGCGCTGACCTTCTTCGCCACGGGGGGTGTAATCCTGGGCGGAGGGATTGCGCCGGCGATCCTGCCGGTCCTCTCGGAAGGGGCGTTCCTCGAAGCGTTCCTTGCGAAGGGACGTTTCCGGGAGTTCCTTTCCAGGGTGCCGGTCAAGGTGATCCTCGACGACAAGGCGGCACTGCTGGGCGCGGCGTATTACGCGCTGGAGATGGCGGGGTCGGAATCATGACTCCAGCGCCTGCCGGACGGCGGAGGCGAGGGCCGCGAGCCGGTACGGCTTCTGGATGAACCCGGCGGCTCCCATGGCCAGAAGGCTCTCCGGCCGTCCTTCCA
>CAYILU010000168.1:1238-3702 GCA_964364235.1 uncultured bacterium
ATCGTTTCGGTTCCTCCCGCAAGCGGCTCGGGCTGCCGGGGAGCCGGGGGTGCCGCCGCCGTTTCCCGCGAGGCCGGGAGCAGGATCCGGAAGGTCGTGCCATGGCTCGCCCCGCTTCGGACGTCGATCCACCCCCCGTGGTTCTTCACGATCCCGTACACCATGGCCAGTCCCATGCCGGTCCCCTTCCCCGGGTCTTTCGTCGTGAAGAAGGGCTCGAAGATCCGGGGGAGGCTTCCGGAGGGGATCCCCATGCCGGTGTCGGAAACAGACAAGGCGACATACCGGCCGGCCGGCACCTTGACCGGGCCGTACATTTCCTGCCCGGAGTGGGTCTCGTTGCGCGTTTCGATCCGCAGCGTCCCGCCGTCGGGCATCGCGTCCCGGGCGTTGATGCACAGGTTGAGGAGGGAATGCTCCAGCTGGCCCGCGGCCCCGTCCACCGGGGAAAGGTCGGCGCAAAGCTCCGTCCGGATGTCGATGGACCGGTCGAACGTGGGACGGGTCATCGCGACGACCTTCTCGACCACCCCGTTCAGGTCCGTCGGCTTCACCTCGTATTTTCCCTTCCGCGCGAACCCCAGGAGCTGCCTGGTCAGCTCCGCCGCGCGAAGGCTCGCCCGTTCGATGGCGTCGGCCTGCGCGGACGCCTCCGCATCCCCCGCGACCCGGTCCTTGAGGAGCGAGGTATACCCCATGACCGCCTGGATGATGTTGTTGAAGTCGTGCGCGATGCCGCCTGCCAGGGTCCCCACCGCCTCCATCTTCTGTGCGTGCCGAAGCCGGTGCTCCAGCTCCCGGTGTTCGGTGATGTCGGTGACCTGCCCCAGCACAAGGCTCCGCGAGACGGGGAAGATGTTGATGTGGCCGAGGAAGAGCGACCCGTCCTTGCGGCGGATGGACACCTCTTTTTCGATCCCCTGGCCGCTCGACAGCACGGAGGCCATTGAGGTGGCCTTCTCCGGGTCGGCGTGGAGGTCGGTGTTCCGCAGGCGGAGAAACTCCTCCCGCGAGTACCCCGTAAGCCCCAGGCACCCGTCGTTGACGTCGACGAACCGCCCGTCCGGCGCCGAGATGGCGGCCGGCGGGCCCTGCTCGAAGAGGAGCCGGTATCTCTCCTCCGAGCTTTTCAGCCGGACGTAGGTCCGGTGCTTCCCGATCGCAAGCGCCAGCTGGTCCGGGATGCTGCCCAGCCCCTCGATGGTGGCCAGGGAGTACGCCCCTTTTCTCCGGCTGTTGAAGTTCAGGGTGCCCACGACCCGCTCCCCGGCGAACAGGGGGATCATGAGACGGGACCGCATCCCCTCCCGCACCAGGAGTTCGTTTTCCGCGAACGGCTCTTCGGATTCGGCCGTGTCGTCGTCGATCCGGGCGATCCGCCTGGACAGCACCCACCCCAGCGCCGAGCGGTCGAGGGGGACGCGCGTCCCGCTTCCCGGCTCGGTCTGCCCTCTCCCGTGGGTCCGGATGAGGACGGGGTCCTTCCCTTCCTCGAAGAGGGCGATGGACGTCCGGTCGAAATCGACGAGCTTCGAAAGCTCCCCGACGATCCGGTTGTACACCTTCCGGATGTCCCATTCCGAGGCGATGATCCGGTTGATATGCTCGATGATCCTCAGGCGCGTGATCATTTCCTGCACCCGGTTTTCCAGGCCCCGGATCTCCGCCGTGCCCCCGACGGCGGCGACCAGCCCCTCCGGGCCGCCCCCCTCGTCGCGCACGAGCGAGACGGTCAGGCGGCAGGGGACGATTTCCCCCCCCTTTGTGGCGAGCCGGTCTTCGCGGGAGACCGTCCCCTCCTCGCGGGCGTGCCGCAGGAGCCTCTCCACGGCCTCGGGGGGAATGGGGAAGAGGCGATGGATGGCGCTCCCCGCCATCTCGTCCGCGCTCCAGCCGAAAAGCCGCTCGGCGGCCGCGTTCCAGAGCCGGACCTTGCCCGCCAGGTCCGCGAAGAAGAGCGGAGCGTCCGCGGCCAGGAGCGTCTCCCGCCCCAGGTGGGCTTCCCGGCGGGAATCCTTCGCCTCGTCGACGGACCAGGCCAGGCCGGTGATGGCATAGGGATCCCCGGGCAGGCCCTGCGACGGGGCGATCGCCGTCCGGAACCACCGGGTTTTCCCGCTTGCGCAGCGGAACCGGAAATCCTCGCGAAGGAAAGGGGCCGCCGCCTCGCCGCGGCAGAGGCGGGCCAGTCGGTCCCGGTCGTCGGGGTGAAGGCGCTCCGCGAAGAGCCCGGGCCGGGCGATGAGGTCCCGGGATTCAAATCCCGTGAGGGTTCCCGAACCTTCCGTGACCCAGAGGAGCGAAAGGTCCATCCGCCGCAGGGAGAAAAGGAACGCCGGAACACCGGCGAGGAGAGTCTCGAAGAGTTGTGGCGCCAGACCAGGAACCATCAAGAATATCTTTATTACGAAAGCGGGTTTCCCGGCAAGAGGGAAGGTCCGGAAATTTCGGGGATATTTTCTTG
>CAYILU010000169.1:0-3688 GCA_964364235.1 uncultured bacterium
TGGGGCTTTCGCCAAGGGGAAGCGTCTCGAGAAATTCGGCGAGGTGCTCCTCGACCTCGGGGGGGACCGGCGGGGGGACCTTTCCCCCGTTGATACTCCTCAGGAAGGCCCCGCACTTCGGGCACCGGTCGCGGTGCGCTTCGAAAAGCGCCGCCGTGGTGGGGGAAAGGCGGTTGGAGATATACGCCCCGATGAGGGCGGCCACCTGCTCGCGGCGTTCGCGCGCCGCGCGCTCCCGGTACTTTCCGATGTCCCGGTGGTGCTCCCGTGCCTTCTCCATCACGAATTCCTTCAGTCGGACCCGGACCTCCTCGGGGATCTCCTCCGGCTTCATCAGCCGGCACAGGATGCGCGTCGTGTCATAGGTCTTGAGGAAGTTCTTGCAGGGATCGCACTTCTCGATGTGCGCCGCGAGGTCCCGCTTCAGGTGCTCCTCCATGGTCCCATCGAAGTAGTCCTCCAGCAGGTACACCAGTTCCTTGCAGTTCATTGCTAGTGGGTCTTCCCTTCCCTCAGGTACCTCGACAGCTGCTCCCGCAGGTAAAGCCTCGCCCGGTGAAGGCGCGACTTGACCGCGGGGACCGTCAGCCCAAGGATTTTGGCGGTTTCCTCGTTCGACAACCCCTCGACATCGCTCAGCACGAAGACCACCCGGTACTTCTCCGAGAGGCTCTCCGTGGACTTCCTGATCACCTGGCCCAGCTCCTTGTCCAGCGCCTTCCGCTCGACTTCCTTGCTCCAGTCGTCGATCAGGCTGGCGTGCATTCCTTCCTCGGTGAACACCGGCATGAACTCCTCGATCGACACGGTCTCGTGCCTCCGCTTTCCGCGGAGCCGCATCAGGCACGTGTTCACGCAGATCCGGTAGATCCAGGAATAGAGCGCCGAGTTCCCCTTGAAGGTGTGCGCCTTCTGCACTACCGTCATGAACACGTCCTGGACAGCCTCCTCGGCGTCGCTCTCGTTTTTCACGATGGACATCGCGAGGCTGTAGATCTTCCCGTGAAACCGGTCGAACAGCGCTTCGACCGCCTCGGGATTCCCCCCCCGAAGTTCCTCGAGAAGAACGTTGTCGTCCTGCAGCCTCTCGGAGGCCATCCGCCGCTCCATCTTGGATTCAATCGTTGTTTCCGGGTTTCATCCCGGTTTCCCCGGAACTCAAGGATTACCATGTTTGTCCCGGGCGGCGCAAGACTGGCGGGGGACTCGGCCAGCGAACCGAAAAGAGGGTCTTCGGACCGGTTTGTCCTGAACCGGTTTGTCCTTGTCGTGCCAACGGGATTCCCATAAAATTGGAGTCGCGCGCAGCGCAATACCGGGATGAGGGGGTTTTCCGCAACCGTGAAGAAGAGCCGTTACTTCCTTGCCGCGCTGCTGGGTGCGGGGGCGGTGACTTTCCTGTTCGCCGTCCTTCTCAGGCGTCGTCAGATCATCCCTCACGTCCCCTTTACGCCTCCGGAAGGAGGCGAGAGAGAAGGGGAGTTCGAGCTGTTCATCGGCTCGTGAAGCCCGACCGGCCGCGTCAGTCGAGAAGTTCCATATTCACGGCCCGGACCAGGATTTTCTTCACTCCGTAGCCGGGGAACCGGGCGATGATCTTCCTTTCCGCGCCCTCCCCCTCCTCCGCCTCCACCTTCCCCTCCCCGAAGAACGGGTGGCGCACGCGCCGCGACTTGCGTTGTGGCCCCGGCGCCGTGGTGACGCGGCAGACCGGGGACCCGGCGACCGTCGTCCTGCGGGGCGCCCCGCCTTGCGGGTTTCCGGCCTCTTCCCAGCGCACGAGGGCAGGGGGAATCTCGTGCAGGAAGCGTGACGGGATCGCGTCGCGGTGCGCCCCGAAGAGCATCCGCCTGCGCGCGAACGACAAGAACGCCTTCTCCCGGGCGCGCGTGAGCCCGACGTAGAAGAGCCGGCGTTCCTCCTCGAGCCCGGAGCCGGAATCGGCGGAACGGGAATGGGGGAGAAGCCCCTCTTCGAGCCCGACGAGGAACACGACGTCGAATTCGAGCCCCTTGGCGGTGTGGAACGTCATCAGGCGGACGGCGTTGTCCGCCTCGCCCCCTTCGTCCCTCGGGGAGAGGGAGACCTTCTCGAGAAAATCCCGCACGGCCTCCTCGCCCTCGCCCTTGAAGGCGCCGGCCAGGCCGAGCAGCTCCCGGACGTTTTCCAGGTCGTCCCGGCGGGCCTCCCGCCCCTCCCCTGCTTCCCGGGCCCTCTCCTCGAGCCAGGCGAGGTACCCCGACCCGTCGAGCAGCGCCCGGAGCGCCTCCCCCGGCCCCGCCGTCGGCAGGGCCGACAGCCACCGGCCGCGCAGCGAAAAGAGCGGGGACATGCCGGGGATCTTCCCGAGCGCATCGGACAGGGGGACGCCGGAGAGGTTCGCCCTCTCCCGCGCCCGGGAGAGCGCCGCGTCCCCCACCCCGCGCCGGGGGGCCCGGAGCAGTCGCTTGAGCGAGACCGGGTCGTCGGGGTTCAGGAACCACTTGAGGTACGCCATCCCGTCACGCACCGATGCCCGGTCGTAGAACGAGAGCGCCCCGCGCAGGACGTACGGGACGTCGCGGCGGCGCAGCGCGTCCTCGATTGCACGCGACTGCGCGTTGACCCGATAGAAGACGGCGATCTCCGCGGGGGAAACGGCGCGGCGGATTTCAGCCGCGACGGCGGCGGCGACCGCGTTGGCCTCCGCTTCGCCGTCGGCGTGCACGAGGACGGCTGGCGGCTCCCCCCCTTCGCGGGCGGGAACGATCCGTTTCTCCCGCCGGAGGCGGTTTTTCCCGATCACCTCCCCGGCGGCGCAGAGGATCGCGGATTTCGTCCGGTAGTTCGTCCCCAGGTGGAGCACCGTCGCCCCGCGGTGGTCGCGCTCGAACGACAGCATCGGGCCGGCCGACCCGCCGCGCCAGCCGTAGATCGACTGGTCCTCGTCTCCAACCGCGCAGAACGAGTCGGCGCCCTCCGCGAGAAGCCGGGAGAGCTCGGCCTGGCCGCGGTCGACGTCCTGGAACTCGTCCACGAGCAGGTGCCTCACCTCCGCGCGGACGGCCGAAAGCGCTTCGGGAACCTCGCGGAAAAGGCGGACCGGCTGCCGGATGAGGTCGGAGAAGTCGACCGCGCCTGCGGAAGAAAGCGCCGCGTCGTAGGCGGCACCGACCGCGGCCGCCTTGTCCGCGAAATAATACCCGGCGGCCGCGGCGGCGGCCGCCACGGTGACGCCGTCGCGCTTGGCACGCTCGATGAGCCCCGCGAACATCGCGGGGGGGAATTTCTTCTCGTCGAGGTTGTTGTCCCGGACCGCCTGCCGGACGACGTCCTGCTGGTCGCGCGCGTCGTAGATGACGAAGCCGGGGGGAAGGCCGATCCGGCTCCCGAACCGGCGCAGCAGGATCGCCCCGAAGGCGTGGAACGTCCCCAGCCACGGGAGGTCGGCGCCGTCCGGGAACTGCCGCGCGACCCGGTCGCGCATCTCCTCGGCGGCGCGGTTCGTGAAAGTGATCCCGACGATCCGGCGGGGAGGGACGCCGTCGCGGACGAGGCGCACGATCCGGGCCACGATCGCGCGCGTCTTCCCGGACCCCGCTCCCGCAACGACGAGGAGCGGACCGGCTTTATGCTGAACGGCCCGGCGCTGGTCCGCGTCGAGCCCGTCGAGATACGTTTCCATTCGAGGGGAAATAGACTACATCCT
>CAYILU010000170.1:0-3683 GCA_964364235.1 uncultured bacterium
GGCCGACCTCCGCGGGAGTATCGACCGCATTTCCGCAAGCCTGATGGAGAAGGGGGTCGTCGAGTACCGCAAGGGAGACCTCGAGGCGGCCATCGCCTCCTGGCGGTCGATCCTCGCCTACGATCCTTCCCACGCGGAGGCCGCACGCTCGGTCCAGACGGCCTCCACGCAGCTCGAAAACCTGAAAAAGATCGCCCCGCCGAAGTAGCCCGGCCCTCACCCGGCTTCCCCGCCACGTCGTACAAGACGGGGGAAGCGACCCCGGCACAACGAAATCCTACATCATTTACCTCGGATGACGGCGATGGAGTACCGCTCCGTGTTCAGAACCTTCGCGGCCACCCGGTTCACGTCCTCCAGGGTCACCGCCTGGATCTTCTCCGGCGCGAGGAACGTCTCCTTGTAACCGACGCCGTAGAGCTCATCGGATGCCATCTTCCCCGCGTACGCGGAGTTGCTCTGCAGGCCGATCTCGTAGGTGCCGACCATCCACTTCTTCGCCCGCTCGAACTCCTCCCGCGTGACGCCGCCCGCGCGGACGTCCTCGATCTCCTTCAGGGTGTCGGCGATAGCGCCCGTGAGCTTGTCCACGCTCGTCCCCATGTAGAACGCGAAGAACCCGGGGTCGACCTGCCCGGAGGAGAACGAGGTCACCGCGTAGGCGAGCGACTTCCTGTCCCGCAGGTTGGTGAACAGCCGCCCCCCCTGCCCGGCGAGCGCCGCGCCGAGCACGTCCATCGCGTACCGGTCGGGATCGCTGAACCGCGCGCCCGTGTAGCCGATCACGAAGTGGGCCTGCTGCTTCTCCCGCTGCTCCTCGCCCCGCCGGACCCCCTTCTCCGGGGGAACCTTCATCGGCATGAGGGGAACGAAATCCTCCCTCGGCGGAAAATCCCCGAACGCCTTCCGGATAACGGTCAGCGCCTCGTCCGCGCCGATGTCCCCGGAGACGACGATCACCAGGTTCTTCGGATCGGACCAGCGCTCGTAGAAGCCGACGAGGTCCGCCCGGGTGATGCCGAGGACCGTTTCCTCCCTGCCCAGGGGGTTCCGGGCGTACGGGTGGTCCCCGTAATGCGTCGCGAGGAAGAGAAGAAAAGCCGACTGCGTCAGGTTGTCCTTCTGCCGCTTGAGCTTCCCGAGGACTTCCTGCCGCTTCTTCTCCAGCTCCCCGGCCGGAAACACCGGCTCGCGGAGCGACTCGGTGAACAGCCGGAACCCCTGCTCGATATCCTTCCTCATGAATTTCGCCTGCAGGCCGAAGGAGTTCCGGCCGGAGAAGCCGCCCAGGTCCGCGGCCATGTTCTCCACGGCCTCCGAGATCTCCGCGGCGGTTCGCTCTTTCGTCCCCTTCGTCAGCATTTCGGCGACGATCATGGAGATCCCGTTCTTCTCCGCGGGCTCCGCGCGAAGCCCCCCCAGGAAACCGGCCTCGACGGCCACCACCGGGACGGCGCGGTTCTCCCGCACGATCACGCGGATTCCGTTCGGGAGCACCTCTTTCCGGACGACGGGGGTTTTCGCGGCGGCCTCCGCCGGAGGCGGCGCCATCGATTCCCTCCAGGCCTCTTCCGCGATCCTCTCGACTTCGCCATCGGGGAGGATCCCCCCTTCGCCCCGCGGCACCACCGCGGACACGTTCAGCCTTTCGGGCTTCAGGTACTTTTTCGCCACCGCGAGGATGTCCCCGGCGGTCACCGCCCGGATCTTCTGCAGGTATTTCTGCTCGAACGCGGCGTCTCCCAGCGTCACCTCGAACGATCCGACGTGGCCCGCCAGCGCACCCTGGGACTCCAGGGAATAGAGGAATCCGCTCTCGGTCAGGGTCTTGGCCCGGGCAAGCTCGTCCCCCGCGGGAGGCACGGCGGCCATCCGGAAGACCTGCACGAGGGTCTCGCGCAGCGCCTCGGCGATATTTTTCGACCCCCCCGTGGCCCCCACCATCAGCAGGCCCGGGTCCTTCGGGGTGTAGGAGTTGCAGCCGATGGAATCGACGAGCCCGCGCCGGTCCTTGACCTCGCGGTAGAGACGGGAAGTCTCCCCCTCCCCCAGGATGGAGGAGAGCAGGTCGAAGGCGAAGACGTCCTCATCCCGCATCGAGGGGCCCGGGAAGCCGACGTCGAGGTAGGCCCTTTTGGCGTCCCGCTCCTGGACCTTGACGCGGATCCCTTCCTGGCCGGGTTCCGCGGAAACCGGGGATTTCGGCGCGGCGTGGCCCTTCAAGGGGAGGAACGCCTTTTCGATCAGCGGCCGGGCCGCCCCGGGATCGATGTCCCCGGCGATCACCAACACCATGTTCCCTGGATAGTAATAATTCGAGAAGTAGGAGACCAGGTCGTCCCGGGTGGTTTTCCGGATGGTGTCCGCGTACCCGATCACCGGCCGCCCGTACGGGTGGACGCGGTACGCCTCGCGAAACAGCGCCTTCCACACGACCCTGCCCGGATCGTCCTCGTTCATCCGCAGCTCCTCGAGGATCACCTCGAGCTCGCGCGAAAGCTCGTCCGCGTCGAAGACCGAGTTCGCGAGCGTGTCGGCGAGGATGTCCAGCGCGTTCTCGAGGTATCTCCCGGAGATCGTGATGTGGTAGACGGTCTGGTCGAAGCTCGTATAGGCGTTGATCTCTCCCCCCAACGCCTCGACCTCCCGGGCGATCTGCCCGGGACCCCGCTTCGAGGTGCCCTTGAACGCCATGTGCTCGAGGATGTGGGACATCCCCGCCAGCCCTTCCGGCTCGGTCGTGCTCCCCGCCTTGACCCACACCTGCACCGCCACCACCGGCGAGGAATGGTTCTCCCGGATCACGACCGTCAGGCCGTTGCCCAGCGTGTATTTCTCCACCAATTTGGCTCCCTCCGGCGCGGGAGTCGCTCCCACAGCCACGGCCCCCGACAGGACCCACCCTGCGAGAAACCCGTAGAACAGCACCCGCTTGCCCATCACCCTCTCCGATCAAGGAAACGCACTGTCCTTCAACGTAAACCGCTTGAAGATAGAGACGAGAATCCGACGGCCCTGGTGCGGTATCTCGTACAGCCGTCGGCACACCCATTATAACAAGGGAAAGAAGCGCCGAACCGCCCGGTGCCGAAACACCCGGTTGTCCGCCGGGGATTTTCCGGATACCCTATTCATGCGGAAATCGCCGCCAGGAGGTGATCCATGGTCGGGAAGCTGAAGGCGCCTCGCAGCCGGCCTCGCCCGGTGACGAAATCACGGGGGGGAAGCGACAAACCCGGGGGCGAAAAAGAAGCGGATCTCCAGCAGGACAACCTGACCGCACGGGCGAAGGAGGGGGACGCGGAAGCTTTTCTCGCCCTGGCCCGCTTCCATTCCACGTTCAACCCGATCCCCCTGACCCGCGACCTGATCCTTTTGTCCGGCCTGGACGAGGTCACGCGGCAAAGGCTCCTCGGCCGGCTCCAGCGGAAAGAGGACAACCTGCTGCGCCCCTTCCCCGGCGTCAACATGATCTTCTGGGGGGAGCCCTGGGTCCAGGAGGCCCTCGACGGGTTCCTCTGGAGGAAGCGGGGCCGCTCGCCCGTCCCCGACGAGCAGTTCCTCCAAAAGCTGTGGGACGCCACCCGCGAGGGAGCAATGCTCCAGTTGAGGATCTATAAAAAGGCCCACATCACCCCATCCGCCTGGGTCCGGGTGAAATATCCGCACTTCGCCAACCTGGG
>CAYILU010000171.1:0-3675 GCA_964364235.1 uncultured bacterium
AGGACGGCGGCCCGGAAGGCCGCGAACTCGGGCGGGTCCGGAACGGTGAACTCCACCCACTCCCCCGTGGCGGGATGCTCGAACCCGAGGTGGAACGCGTGGAGGAGAAACCGGTCGACGACGACCGTCTTCCCGGCAGCCCCCTTTCCGAGGGGAACCTTCCTCGACCGGCCGTAGACGTCGTCCCCCACGATCGGGCAGGAGAGCGAGGCGCAGTGCACGCGAACCTGGTGGGTCCGGCCGGTTTCAAGCCGGACCTCGAGGAGGGAGAATGGACCGAACGACTCGACGATCCGGTAATGGGTGACCGCCTTTCTCCCCCCCCGCTCGAGCACCGCCATCTTCTTCCGGTGAACCGGGTGCCGTCCCATCTGCGTGGCGATCGTGCCGCGGGCAAGCGGCGGCCTTCCCCGGACGATGCCGTGGTAGCGCCGCTGCACCGTAGTGTGGGAGGAGAACTGCGCCGACAGGGCCGCGTGGGCCTCGTCGGTCTTGGCCACCACTAAGATCCCGGAGGTGTCCTTGTCGAGGCGGTGCACGATGCCCGGCCGCGCGACTCCGCCGATGCCGGAGAGCCGGTCGGCGTGCGACAGCAGAACGTTTACGAGCGTCCCGCCCGGGTGTCCGTGAGCGGGGTGCACGACCATCCCGGCGGGCTTCTCCACCACGATCAGGTGCCCGTCCTGGAAAAGGATGCGCAAGGGGCGGTCTTCGGGGGCGAGATCGAGGGGGCGCGGGGGGGGAACGGACACCGTCACCGCCTCGCCCCCCTTGAGCCGGTCGGATGCCCGGACGTCCCCTGCGCCCAGGCGCACGTTCCCCTCCTGGATCAACTGCTGGATCCGCGACCGGGAAAAGCCCGGCAGGGCGTCGGACAGATACCTGTCCAGCCGCTCGCCCGCCTTTCCGGGGGGGACGGTGAGGCGATGCGTTTTCGTCACGCTTCCGTCGGCTACCAGGCCTTCGAGGGGACGCGGCCCATCGGCTTGACCAGGACGTCGACCAGGGCCTCGTTGAAATGGTTCGTGCTGCGTTCGACCTCGGGATCGACCCTGCTCTGGTAGTAATTCCTCCCCTCGTCGATCTCCTCCTTCAGGAGGTCGAACAGGATGTCCCGGGCGATGCCCTCCTCCACCTTCTTTGCGTTGTACAGGGCAATGTCCGAAACGACCGCCCGGGCGATTCTTCGGGCCACATCAGGATCCTTGACAACCCCCATCTTCTCCCTCCCTGGGCCGTATTGCCCGCTGGATTTGCGTCATCTCGTCCGAAACGCAACATACATCTGCGAGCCCTCCCGCAAGAGCAGGACGGAGACCATCCGCCCCCCTGGCTGGGCCGCGACCGCCTTCCGGTAAGCGTCCACGCCCGGCAACAGATCCCGGTTGATGCGCAGGAGGATGTCCCCCTCGCGGATCCCGCCCTCCCAGGCGGGGCCCGACGCGTCAACATACCCTGCCACGACACCCCCCTCGACCCCCAGGTTCCTAAGAGCCCTGGCGGGGATGCCTTCGACGGCAAGCCCCCAGGCGTCCACAGGCGCCTTCGGAGACTGCGGGCGGGCCTCCTGCCCGTCCATCTCGGCGACGATCACGTCGACCCTGGCGCGTTTCCCGGCGCGCAGGATGTCCATGGAAACGGTGCTCCCGGGTGCAGCGGAGGCGCCCTGCTTCTGGAACTCCTTGACCCCGGTCACAGGCTTCCCGCGGAAGGAGGTGATGATGTCCCCCCCGCGCAGGCCCCCCTTCTCCGCCGGGCTGTCGGGAGCGACCCGGTTGACCAGGATCCCCTTCTCGCCCTTCGCGCCGAACGACTCGGCCAGCTCCGGGGTGAGTGTCTGGATCCCGACCCCGAGCCAGCCGCGCCGGACCGCCCCGTTTCTCGCCAGCTCCTTCTCGATCGACATCACCGTGCCGAAGGGGATGGCGAAGCCGATCCCCTGGCCGGCGCTCACGATCGCGGTGTTGATCCCCACGACCTCCCCCCGGGTGTTGAGCAGGGGCCCACCGGAATTCCCCGGGTTGATCGAGGCGTCGGTCTGGATGAAGTCTTCGACGGACTCCACGCCCAGATCGGACCTCCCCGTCGCACTGATCACCCCCAGCGTCACCGTGCTCTCCAGGCCGAAAGGGTTCCCCACGGCGATGGCCCACTCCCCGACCTTCAGGCGGGTGGAGTCGCCGAGGACCGCGACCGGAAGCTTGCCGGACGGCTGGATCCGAAGGAGCGCGACGTCCGTGCGTGCATCCGCCCCGACGACGCGGGCGGGGTACTCGGACCGGTTCCAGAGCCGGACGATGATCTCGTCGGCGTCCCTGATGACGTGCTCGTTGGTCACGATCAGCCCGTCATCCGCGACGATCACCCCCGACCCGAGGGAGGTTTCCCCCCTGCTCCCGTTCTCCTCCATCCTGTCGAGGTACTCCTGGATCCGCTGACGGTCCGCCCGGGGGGACGACCCTTTCCCGCGGGGAAAAGCGGTGACGGTGCGGATGTTGACCACCGCCGGCACCGCGCGCTCGACCGCCTTGACGAACCCCTGCTGCACCGTGGCCACATCCGCCGTGGCCGTGGTGGCCGAACCTCCGCCGCCGGAGCACCCGGCCAGCAGGGCCATCCCGCAGGCCAGGACCAATGCCCTCATCCCGCGGACCCCCCGGCGGCCGAGGGGTCCCGTGCCATCCCGCCTGCCTCCCTCCGCGCCGGGAACCTGGCGCTCGCCGCGTACCGGACGTCCTTCTCGATCTGCCGGACCAGCTCGTCCGCGCTCTTGAACTTCCGCTCGTCGCGGATCCTGTCGCGAAAGTGGATCGCCACCTCCTGCCCGTAGAGGTCCCTGTGGAAGTCCAGGAGGTAAGCCTCGACCCCGAGGAAGTTCTCGCCGAAGGTCGGGGTGAACCCGACGTTCGCCACGGCCCTGTGGCGCGCTCCGGCCACCTCGGCCTCCACAACGTATACGCCGGGGAGGGGGATCAGCTCCTGGGTGAACTCGATGTTGGCGGTCGGATACCCTAACTTCCTTCCCCGCCCCGCCCCCGCGACCACCATCCCGGAGACCCGGTACGGCCGGGACATCAGCTCCTCCGCCTCCCGCACCCTGCCCCCCAGCAGCAGTTCGCGGATCCGCGTCGAGCTGACGATCAGGCCGCCGCGGACCAGCGGCGGGACGACCTCGACCTCGATCCCCAGCTCGCGGCCGACCTCGGTGAGCGTCGCCGGGGAGCCGGAACGGTTCCTCCCGAACGTGAAGTCGTAGCCGACGATTGCGTAACGGGCCCGGAGCCTGCGCGCGAGGATCTCCCGGGCGAACTCCGCGGGGCTCATCCGGCCCAGCTCGCCGGTGAAGGACTCCACCACGAGGGCCTCGATCCCGAACCCGGCGAGGAGCGAAGCCTTCTCCTCCAGGGAGGTGATCTCGTAGAAACGCGCCTTGGGGGAGAAAAACCGGACCGGGTGGGGTGAAAACGTCAGTGCGACGGGTGCGGTCGACGTGGCTTTCGCCCTGGCGACCGTGCGGCGGAACAACTCATGGTGCCCGAGGTGGACCCCGTCGAAGTTGCCGATGGTCACCGAAACCGCCGTCGCCGCAGAAAAAGCCGCGGAACCGTTGACGATCCTCATCCGCCTCCCTCGCGTGCAGCCGGTCATACGCCTGATAAATTATGATACTATACC
>CAYILU010000172.1:0-3668 GCA_964364235.1 uncultured bacterium
TCGGGGGGATCGAGAAGGACCTCATCGCCTTCCCCGCGGAAATCGTCCCCGACGTCCAGGCTGGTGTCGATCACGCGGCGCCATCGTTTTCCGGGATCCAGAGGCGGGATCCGGACCGTTTGGGGGCGGAAGTCGGCGTTCAGGAGGATAAAGAGGAGATATTCCCCGGCTTCCGAGGGCTCCTCGCCGCCGTCGAGCAGGCAGGAGAGGGTGCGAAGCTCCGGGTCGCCCCACGCGGGCCTGTCCAGCTCCTTCCCGAACCACAGGATGTCGGGGACCAGGTCGCCGTCCATGTCCTTCCCCGTGAAGAACTTCCTGCGCTGCAGGATGGGATACCGCTTCGTCAAGGCGATGATTTTCCGGAAAAAGTCGAGGACGTCCGCGTTCGCCTCCACGCCCTTCCAGTCGAACCAGCTGATCTCGTTGTCCTGGCAGTAGGCGTTGTTGTTGCCTCTTTGCGTCCGCAGGAACTCGTCGCCTCCCAGGAGCATCGGCGTTCCGGAGGCGAAGAGGAGGCAACAGGCGTGGTTTTTCACAAGCTGTCTCCGGAGCCGGAGAACTCCCGGGTCCGTGGTTTCTCCCTCCGCCCCGCAGTTCCACGAGTTGTTGTCGTTGGAGCCGTCGTTGTTCCCCTCGAGGTTGTCCTCGTTGTGCTTGTCGTTGTAGGAAACGAGGTCGTACAAGGTGAAGCCGTCGTGGCAGGTGACGAAGTTGACGCTGTTGTAGGCGGACCTGCCGTCGTCCCCGTACAGGTCCGCCGAGCCGGTCAGCCGCCAGCCGAGGTCCCGGACCTGGCCCCCGTCCCCCTTGACGAACTTCCGGACGGTGTCCCGGAACCTGCCGTTCCACTCCGACCAGTCCACGGGGAAATTCCCGACCTGGTACGTCCCGAGGTCCCACGGCTCGGCGATGAGTTTCACCCCCTGGAGCACCGGGTCCTGGGAGATCGCGTCGAAGAAGGAGGCGGAGTTCCGGAACATCCCTTCCTCGCGCCCCAGGACGGAGGCGAGGTCGAACCGGAACCCGTCCACGTGCATCACCTCCACCCAGTAGCGAAGGGAGTCCATCACGACCCGGATGACGTGGGGGTTTGCGAGGTTCAGGCTGTTCCCGCACCCCGTATAGTTCATGTAGTACCGGCCCGGGTCCGCCGGTCCCCCGGTGAGCAGGTAGTAGGTCGGGTTGTCGATCCCCTTGAAGCACATCGTGGGGCCCAGCTCGTTCCCCTCTCCCGTGTGGTTGTAGACGACGTCCAGGAACACCTCGATCCCCGCGCGGTGCAGTTCGCGCACCAGCGTCTTGAACTCGGCCACCTGGCTGCCCGGGGAGCGGTTCGAGCCGTAGGACGACTCCGGAGCGAAGAAACCGATGGTGTTGTATCCCCAGTAATTCGTGAGGCCCTTCGAGGTCAGAAAGTCGTCGACATGATATTCCTGAATCGGGAGCAGTTCGACGGCGTTGACCCCGAGCTCCTTCAGGTAGGGGATTTTCCCGATGAATCCCAGGTAGGTCCCACGCTCCGCGACCCCGGAGGAAGGATGCGCGGTGAATCCTTTCACGTGCACTTCGTAGAGAATGAGTTTTTCGAGAGGGATCGCCGGAGGCTTGTCGCCCCGCCAGTCGAAACGGTCGTCGATCACGATGCACTTCGGGACGACGGCGGCGTTTTCCCTTCGATCGAAGGACAGGTCCCGGGATGCCGACAACGGGTCGTAGGCGAGGAGGAGGTTGTCGGTGTTCGCGAACTTTCCGGTCAGCGCTTTTGCGTACGGGTCGACAAGGAGCTTGTTCTCGTTGAAACGCATCCCCCGCGCCGGGTTGTAGGCCCCCCGGACCTTGTAGCCGTAGAGCTGGCCCGCCGCGAGCCCGTGGACGAAGACGTGCCACACGAACCGGGTGCGGTTTTCCACCTTGATGACGTCGGTGGGCTCGCCGTCCGTCCGGTCGAAGAGAAGAAGACAGACCTCCTCGGCGTTCCGGGAGTAGAGGCAGAAGTTCACCCCGTCATCGGCGAGGGTGGCCCCGAGCGGGTAGTAGTTCCCCGGGGAGATCTTCCGGCCCGTCCTGTGGCGGAGCTCGTATCCCATCGATCACCCCTGCCCGTTATTCCCTGGTGCGTGCGCCTTTTCGGGAACCTCTACCCGGCGCCGGGGTGTCAGGATGGAGTTCCTCAACTGCAAGCCCGCGGCGAGGGAGGTACCCGGCCACAGGATGGAGCGCGTGACGGTTGCGCCCTCTCCGACGACGGCCCCCTCCTCGATCACGGCGTCCGGGCCGATGCGCGCCCCGGCGCCGATTTTCGCGCCCGGGCCGATGTAGACGGGGGGGGTTACGACCGTGCCCTCCGGGGTGGACGGAAGTGATTCTTCCCCCGAGCGCTCGGATAGGATCGCCAGGGTTCCGCCCAGGTAATCGGACGGCGAGCCGAACTCCTGGAAGTGTCCGGAGGAGAGGAAGCCGAAGATCGGCCCCCCGTCCCGGACGAGCGGCGCGTACGTCTCCCGGATGATGCACGACGGTTTCCCGCCGGGGATTCTCCGCAGCGCTTCCGGCTCGACGATCTGGAAGCCCGTGTAGAAGCCGGACCGGATGCCCACGCCCGACTCGCCCCCGAACCCCGTGATCCGGCCCTCCCGGTCGACCCACACCGGGGTGTAGCGCTTCTCCGGATCGGGGAAAAGAACCAGCGTGGCCAGCGCCTGTCTCTCCCGGTGGAAGGAGAGCGCCTCGGCGAACGGGAACCGGACGATGGTGTCCGAGTTCGCGGTGACGAAGGTCCCCTCCTTCAGGAAATTCCCGGCGTTCCGGATCCCCCCGCCCGTCCCCAGGATCTCCGGCTCCACGGTGTATTCCACGCGGATTCTTCTCCCGGCCCAGCCCGCCACCCGCTGCTGGATCATTTTCGGCTGGCGGTGGAGGTTCAGGACGAACGACTTGACGCCCGCGCGGAAGAGGAACTCCATGTTGTAGGAGCACAAGGGGCGCCCGAGGACCGGGACGATCGGCTTGGGCAGCTCGTAGGAAAGAGGCCGCAGGCGCGTCCCCAGTCCGGCCGCAAGGATCATCCCCTTCATGGATTGCCTTCCGCGGCGGCCTTGGCGGAAAGCGCTTCCAGGATGGGGAGAAGCATCCCCGCCAGCGGGCGCATCCCCGGGTTCCTCTCGAAGTTCGCCTTCAGGTGGGCCACCGTGGGCGGGATGAAACGGAGGTAGAACGTCTTCCCCCGGGCATGGGCCTGGTTGCCGAATGTCCCGATCGCCTTGATGTTCCGCTGGAGCGCGGCCATGTCGAGACGCCAGGCGAACGCGGCGCGGTCCCCGCCCATCCGCTTTAACTCCGCCGGCGCCGCGTGCCGGTAAACGTAGGAGAGGTGATCGACCGTCTTCTCGTCGAGCGTCACGTAGGAGTCCCGGAAAAGGGAGCAGAGGTCGTAGAAGACGTTTCCCATCCGGGCGTCCTGGAAATCGAGGATCCGCAGCTCGCGGCGCTTCCCGGGGACGCCCCCCATGACCATCACGTTGCGGCTGTGATAGTCGCGGTGGGCGAGGACGCGGGGGAGGGCCGCAAGCTCCTCGAGAAACGGGAGGAGCCGGTCCCCGATCGCCCGCTCCCCGGATTCCGGAAGGTCGATCCCGCCGTACCCGCGGACGGCGTGCTCGAAGAAGAAG
>CAYILU010000173.1:0-3638 GCA_964364235.1 uncultured bacterium
CGCCGGAGTGCTGGTTGGAGAGGGGCCCCTTCCGTTCTTCGAGCCCGACCGATTTGAGGGCCTCCAGCGCGCGCCGCGCCCGCTCCTCCCTGCCGACGCCGGCATAGAGCAGGGGAAGCTCCACGTTCTTGAGGGCCGTGTAGCGGGGCAGGAGGTGGAACACCTGGAAGATGAACCCGATCTCGCGGTTCCGCAGCTTTGCGAGCGCCTCCTGCGACAGGGTCGATACCGGGGTCCCCTTGATCGCGTAAGTCCCGGAGGTGGGGACGTCCAGGCAGCCGAGGATGTTCATCAGGGTGGACTTCCCCGACCCCGAGGGACCCATGATGGCGAGGAAGTCGCCGGGGGAGATGTCGAGATCGACATCCTTGAGGCCGACGACGGGCAGCGAACCGGCCTCGTAGACCTTGTTCACGCCCCGCAGGCGGAGCAGGGGGTCACTTGCCGCTGCGGATCCCAACGCGGGCCCCGGGGCTCAAGTTCTTGATTTCCAGGGAGGTGATGACCGTGTCCCCCGGCTCGATCCCGGAGAGGATTTCGGTCCACTCCCAGTTGGAGATCCCCGTCGTCACGTCCTTCCTCACCGCCTTCCCGTTCACGACGACAAAGACGAATTTCCTCCCTTCCCTCTCCATCACCGCCGCGGAAGGCGCGAGAAGGACGTTGTCCTTGCCCCCGGTACGGACCTCGACATCCACCGACATGCCGAGGCGGAGCGGCTTCGGGGGGGACAGGGGGAGGACGCGGATCGTGTTGGCGCGGGAAACCTCCTTGGACACCTCGACGACCGGCTTGATCTCGGAAACCGTTCCGGCGAACGTCTCCCCCAGGTAGGCGTCGGGGAACAGCTTCGTCTTCTGGCCCACCCGGATCTTGGCGGACTCCGATTCGTCGATGGGCGCCTCGATGTAGATGTCCCCGGGATCGGCCAGGAGAAAGAGAGGCGCGCCGGGTGTCTTCGTTTCTCCCACCTCGACCGTCTTCCTGATCACGACGCCTTCGTACGGCGCTGTGATCCTCAATTTCGCCTGCCGGTCGGACAATCCGGCCTCCCTTGCCTGGGCGGAGCCCACCCGGGAGCGGAGGGAGTCGATCTCCCGGTCGATCGCGCGGATCGCGGCTTCCCCGGCGGCGGCGATCCGGGCGTCCTCCTCGGCGTTGGCGATCCGGGTGTCCGCCTGCTCCATGTCCGACTTCGAGAGGAACCCGCCGCGGAACAGCTCCGCGGCGCGAGTGTGATCCTCTTTCGCCTTCCGGAGGTTGTTCCCCGCGCGGGCCTCTTCGGCGCGGCGTCTCCGGTCGGCCTCCTCCCGGCGCGCCTCCGCCTCGCGCAGACTTTCCTGCGCGGAGCGGACATCGGACCGCGCGGCCTCGATCTGGCGGTCCACTTCGGGGTCGGCAAGGAGAGCCAGGACGTCTCCCGCCTTCACCCGGTCCCCCTCGGCGACGCGGACCGCGGCGACCCTCCCCCCCACCTCGGCGGAGAGGGTGGATTCCCGGCGCGCCTTCACCGTTCCGGCGGACACCGACGTCACATACTCCTCGATCGCCCCTGTTTTCGCACCGTAGACGTCGACCTCGATCCCCGAGGAGAGCCGGGACCAGGCGAACGCCGCGCCCAGTGCAAGCAGAGCGATCCCCCCTGCGACAAAGGGCCACTTCTTCATCGGATCGCGATCCCTTCCTTTTCGAGAATCGTCCCGACCGCGCGCCACAGGCGAGTCTGCGCAAGGTACGCGTCCACCCGCGCCCGGACTTCCGCCAGGAGCGCCTCGGAGAGGTCCTGCTGGAACCGGAGGACCTCGACCGTGGTGGATCTGCCCAGGACGAGCTTCTTCTCTTCCGCCTCCAGGTTTTTCGAGGCTGCCGCGACCGAGGCGCGCGTCGCAAGGATCCTTTCGAGCGCCGATTCGAGGTCCCTCCTTCCTTTCCGGACCTCCGCGCGGATCCGCATGGAAAGTCCCTCTTCCAGGAGACGCTGCTCTTCGAGCGCGGAGCGGGCGCGGGCATATTCCGCCTTCTCCCGGTCGAATCTCCAGGGGAGCTCCGATTTCAGGCCGACGAACCAGTTGTAGTACCGGCCGGAGAACGTCTGGTCGAGGCTGTCCCCGTAATTCCCCGTAAACGCCGCGGTGGACGTCGGAAACAGCGGGTTCGGGTTCGGGGTTCCCGAGAGCCCGGAGAGCCCCGCCGATACGGTGAGGTCGAGGGAAGGGAGCGTCCGGTTCCGGGCGACGGCCTCCTGGATTTCGGCCTGTTTCTTACGCTCCGCCTGGGCGGCGACCTCGGGACGCCGCCGGAGCGCCTCCTCGAACGTCTCATCGGGACCGGGAGGGGGAATCTCTCCCTGCAGGGGAGCGGGCGCAAGGCGCTCCTCCCATTCGCGGGAGGAGCGGAGGCCCAGGATGTTTTTCAGATCGTCCGCCGCGCTTTGCGCCGCCGCTTCCGCGCGAAGCAGCTCCTCTTTCCGGGCGGCCCCCGCCGCTTCGGCGGGGAGCCGGTCCATAGGGGCCATCGCGCCGGCGTTGATCCGGGCGTCGGTATGGGCCATCAGGCGTCCGGCCAGTTCCACGGCGGTCTTGCGGACTTCCACCTCGCGGCCGGCGGCGAAAAAGGAGAGGAATGCGGTCCGCGCGGCGCCGACGATATCCATCACCTTGGCCCTCCATTCCTCCGTCTTTGCCGCCGCCCCGGCCCGGGCGATTTGGAGCGGCGCCTCCGTAATCCGCCTCCCGCGGTTTTTCAGGAGGGGCTGCTGCGCCGAAAGCGTAAGCGCTGTTATGTATTGCGGGGAAAGCAGGGCGACCGAGGTGCTGGATTCCTGGCGCTGGTTCTCGAAGTCGAGGGAGAGCGCCGTGCCGGTGCGCAGCAGGTCCCTGGCGCCCAGGTCGAACTTGAGGACCCGCTGGTCGAGGGAGAGGCTTCCATCGAGCGCCGATCCGGTGGGGCTTACGGAGCGGGAAGTTCCAATGTCCCCGGTGAATCTCGGCAGGAAAGCGGCCTCCTCGATAGGCACTCCCAACGACCCGATCTCCCTTTCGACCCGCGAAACCGCGATGTCGATGTTGTTCCGGAGCGTGATCTCGACGCACTCCCGCATGGAGATCGTCCGGTGAGGGACGCTTTCCTGGGCGAAAATCGCAATGGGTACGCACAAGAGCAGGGCCGGCAGGACGATGAGGGAAGGGCGTGGCTTCATGGCGTCCTTCAAGGGTGGACGAAAGATATTATACTACCAGTCTATTCCGGGGGGAAATCCTCCACCCGGATGACATGTCGAGCGCAAGGTCAGCGGATGAACGAAAGAACGGCTTTCAGGTAAATCGGAAGGTCGGCGAGAGCGGACTGGATCGCTTCGAAGACTTTAACGGGGTCGATGTCGTCGTACTCATGGACAATGCGGTTTCGGAGCCCTGCCGATGACGCGATCCGGGCGGCGAACTTCGGATCAAGGATGCCCATTTTTCCCAACTCGGTGAAACTGTCGTAATAATCCTTCGGCGGTGGCTTTTCGGAACCGGTGATGATGTGATAGTTGATGTCGATCATCCTGGAAACCATCCGCTCGAGGAACCGCTCGGCGAGAATCTCCTTGTACGGGTCGGCCAGGTAAGCTTCAACCCCTGAGGATGCGAGCT
>CAYILU010000174.1:0-3635 GCA_964364235.1 uncultured bacterium
GTGGCGGGATGGCTTGCCCAGACCCCCGGCGCGATCTCGCTCGGCCAGGGGGTGGCGTACTACGGCCCGCCGCCGGAAGCGACGCGGGTCGTCGGGCGCTTCCTCTCCACGCCCGGGAGCCACCCGTACCAGCCCGACGCCGGAATCCCGGAGCTGCGGAAGGCGTTCGAGGAAAAGCTCCGGGCCGAGAACGGCATCGACGCCCCCTTCGAGCGAAGGATCCTCGTCACCGCCGGGGCGAACCAGGCGTTCGTAAACGCCATCCTCGCGATCTGCGACCCGGGGGACGAGGTCATCCTGCTCACTCCCTACTACTTCAACCACGAGATGGCGATCTCCCTTGCCAGCTGCCGGGCGGTCTGCGTCCCGACGGACGAAAACCACCAGCCGCCGCTCGACGCGATCGGGGCCGCCGTCTCCCCGAGGACGCGCGCGATCGTCACGGTCTCCCCGAACAACCCGACGGGCGTCGTCTACTCGAGGGAAGCGCTTTCGGCGATCAACCGGCTCTGCGCCCTCCGCGGGATCTACCACATCAGCGACGAGGCGTACGAGTACTTCACCTACGACGGCGTGGAGCACTTCTCCCCGGGATCCCTGGGCGGGGACGACCACACGATATCGATCTACAGCCTCTCCAAGGCATACGGGATGGCGAGCTGGCGGGTCGGCTTCCTGGTGGCGCCGGAACACCTCTTCGACGACCTGATCAAGATCCAGGACACGGTCATCGTCTGCGCCCCGGCGGTCTCCCAGGCGGTCGCCCTGGAGGCGCTGCGCGCGGGGCGCGGCTACTGTTGGAAGCACCTCGAGGCCATCGCCGCCGTCCGGCGAAAGATCCTCGAGCGCCTGTCGGGCGAGCCGGAGCTCCTTTCCGTCCCCGCGTCCCAGGGGGCGTTCTACTTCTTCGCGGGAGTACGCACCGGGATGGACGATCTCACGCTGACCGAGCGGCTGGTCCGGGAGCATAAGGTCGCGGTCATCCCCGGCGGGACGTTCGGGATCACCCGGGGGTGCTGCCTTCGGATCGCCTACGGGTCCCTTTCGATGGAGACCGCCGTGGAAGGGGTCGACCGGCTGATCCGCGGGCTCCGCGCTATTCTCAGGGGGTAAGGCGGCCCTTCGTTAATACGGGGACGGCGTCCGGGGGGGATTCGTCGTCCAGCAGTACGCCGTACAGGTTGTGGGCGGGGGGCTTCCCCCGCTTCTCGGTGGAGACCTTGCACTCGCGCGGGTCGGGCCGGTCCTTGCGGTTGTGCGAGACGAGCGCCTTCACGATCTCCCCGTCCAGCTTGCCCTGGTTCACCATCTCGCCGATCTCCTCCAGTGCCGTCCGGTTGTCGAAGGAGTCCCTCCGGTACGGTCTCGGCGAGATGAGTGCGTCGTAGACGTCGCAGGTCACAACGATCTCCACAAGCCGGTTCTTCAGCATGATTCCCCGGGGGTAGCCGGACCCGTCCCTCCGTTCGTGGTGCTCCAGGGCCACCTTGGCCGCGGACTTCCGGGGATCCTTGAGGTGGTGGCAGAGCAGCACGTACCCGGCTGCGGAATGGTGCTCCAGGAGCGTCCTCTCGGAACGCCGCAGCGGCGAGGTCTTCCTCAGGATCGGGAGCGGGACGCAGATCTTGCCGAGATCGTGCAACGGGCCTGCCGCGGCTTCCAGGACCAGGTCCTTGCGACCCGACTTCAGGCTCTGGGAGAGGAAGACCGACAGGGCGAAGACCCGCAACACGTGACGGTAGGTATACGGGTCGTTCTTCCGGAAATAGGCGAGGGCATCGAGAGCGGGTTGGGGCGCCCGGGCTCTTTCCATGAAGCCCAGAAGGACGGCGTTTCTTCGCGGATCGCCGAAGATCACCCGGTAGGCGTCCTGCCGGAGGAACCTGTGGAGATCCCGCCGGACCGTTCCATACCCCATCAGGGGGATCGACGGGCGGGATTTTTTCCTTCCCTCACCCGCCAGGTCGTCGAGAACCTTCCGCGTGAGCAACGTGCCGCCGGGAAGCAACAACCGGCGGTCCAGCGTGTAAACCGGGAACTGCAGCTTGAGGGGCACTCCGGTTCCCCTTCGCGTTCGGCAAGGATGATCTGAATTTACCGGAAAACGACCGGAAGTCAACCCGCCCGCGGCCGACCTGCGGATCGACCGGTCAGGGCGACCGGTCGATCCGCGACCCCCAGGACGGCGTCACCGCCCCGCCGTTCCTCCGACTAGTGGCAGCCGGCCGGAGTGTTCGTGCATTCGGAGCCGCCGCCCGGGTATCCCAGCGACGACTTGATGGTCTGCCCCCCTGCCTGCATCCACGCCGCGGTGTTGTCGAGCTTCCCGAAATGCAGGCTCTGCGTGAGCAGGGTCGTATCGTGGCAGAACGAGCACGCCTGTGCGGCGTGCTCGCTAACGTTCGTGTGGTGCATGACGGAGTTCGTGTAATCGTTGAACCGCGCCCGGCTTCCGGCCGAGGAGCTGAACCGGTGGCAGGAGGTGCACTGGGTGTTCACGTCGATCCCGTTCGGCGTCCGCCAGTTGGGAGTCGTCTGGGCGCCATGGCAGTTCACGTTCGCACATGTCCCACCGTTGGCGTTCGAGCCGCCGGTGGCCGGTGTGTACGCCGCGGTCACGCTCTTGTCGTTGTACTTGGCAAGGAACACCACATTGACCACGTTGTCCACGAAGTGGTTCGCCCCGCTGCCGAATCCCGCCCCGCTGTGGCAGGAGGCACAGAGGTCATGGACCCCGGCGAACGAGTTGTGGATACCGTGCGTTCCCGCGATGTTCGGGAACTGGTTGGGCACCCCGTTCGGGGGGAACATGTGGCACGTCGTGCAGGTCGCGGGCTGCGCCGCGGTTGCCGGGAACACGATCGGCGGCCCCAGCCGGTGGCAGTCCTGGCACCGCGGCCCGACCCCGCCTTCCGCCGGTCCCTGGAGGGTCGCCCCGTGGCACTGCGGGCAGGCGACATGCTTGTTGCCCGAAAGCCGGTGGAAATACCAGCGGGGCGCGCCGGAGGCTTTCGCGGGATCCACCGGCGGGTGTGCGGTCCTCGCCTTGTGGCAGTTTTCGCAACCGCTGTCCGGGTTCGACGCGTTCGCCGGCACGTTGAACCTGGGGTTCGTCGCGGGGGCCGTCGCGTTCGCGTGGCACGCCTGGCAGTACGTCAGGTCGGCCTTGGCCGTCGCCCCATGCAGGCTCCCCGGGAGCCACGACGTTCCCGTGGGGTGCGCGACGGCGCTGCCGTGACACAAGGAGCCGTTAAAGCACCCGGGAGGGGACGCGTTGTCGAACGCCGGCGACGGAGCCGGGACGCCGGTCGTGTTGTCGCGGTTTCTGTGGCACGCATAGCACACGGTGGCGTTCGCATTGTCCGAGGCGGTGGAGGTGTGCGTCCGCGATGTTCCCGCCGAGGTCCGCCACTGCCGCTTCGCGTGAGGCGCCATGTTGAGGGCCGCGGGGGTGGCCGGATTGCCCGACGTCCCGTGGCAAGAGGCGTTATTGATGCACGACGGGGCGTTGCCGCTCCCCGTGAACCCGGTCCCGTGGCACGTCTGGCAGAAGGCGAACCCGCGGTTTGCGCTCGGAGCGTCCTTCGCCGCGGCCCCGTGCTCGGCCGGGTCGGACCAGCCGGCCGGGTGGAACG
>CAYILU010000175.1:0-1589 GCA_964364235.1 uncultured bacterium
CTGCAGTTCGAGGCGATGGGCGTGCCTCGAGTCAAGACCGACATATCGGTATCCTACGTCGACCACAACACGCTGCAGGAAGGGTTCGAAAACGCCGACGACCATCTCTACCTGCAGACCGTGGCCGCGAAACACGGGATCCACTACTCCCGGGCCGGCAACGGCATCTGCCACCAGGTCCAGCTGGAGCGGTTCGGCGTCCCCGGCAAGACGCTCCTGGGCTCCGACTCCCACACGCCCACCGGCGGCGGCATCGGGATGTTGGCGATCGGAGCGGGGGGCCTCGACGTCGCGGGGGCGATGGCGGGCGGACCTTTCTTCATGACCTATCCCAAGGTGGTCAAGGTGAACCTCACCGGGAAGCTGCAACCCTGGATTGCGGCCAAGGACGCGATCCTGAAACTGCTGGAAATCCTCACGACCAAGGGGAACGTCGGGAGCATCGTCGAGTACGGCGGGGATGGGGTCGAGACGCTGTCCGTCCCCGAGCGCGCCACGATCACCAACATGGGCGCGGAGCTGGGGGTGACCACCTCGATCTTCCCCTCCGACAAGGTGACCAAGGCGTTTCTGAAGGCCCAGGGGAGGCAGGACAAGTGGGTGAAGCTCGCCGCCGATCCGTCCGCCAGGTACGACCGGGTGATCGATATCGACCTGTCCACGCTCGAGCCGATGGTGGCCCAGCCGCACAGCCCCGACAACGTCGTCCGCATCCGGGACATCAAGGGGAAGAAGGTCCACCAGGTTCTCGTCGGTTCCTGCACCAACGCCTCCTATAAGGACATCACGACCCTCGCGAAGATCCTTTCCGGCAAGATGATCAGCCCGAACGTCTCCTTCGGCGTCGCCCCCGGTTCCCGCCAGGTGCTCCAGATGGCGGCGAAGGAGAGCAGCATCGCCACGCTCGTGGGGGCGGGCGCCCGGATCCTGGAGACCGCATGCGGGTTCTGCATCGGCGCGGGGCAGGCGCCCCCCTCCGGCGGGGTTTCCGTGCGGACCAACAACCGGAACTTCGAGGGCCGGTCGGGGACCAAGGACGCCGGGATCTTCCTGGTGTCCGCCGAGACCGCGGCGGCGTGCGCGCTGAAAGGCGAGATCGCGGACCCGAGGGACGTCGCGGCCGAGCTCGGCATCGAATACCCCGACGTGAAGGTCCCCAAGAAATTCCTCGTTGACGACTCGATGGTCCTGCCCCCCGCGGAAGACCCGTCGAAGGTCGAGGTCCGGCGCGGGCCGAATATCGGGAAGCCTCCGGAGAGCGTCCCCCTGCCGGAGACGGTCAGGGGCGAAGTCTCCCTGAAGGTGGGCGACAAGATCACGACCGACCACATCATGCCCGCCGGCGCCCGCCTGAAGTACCGCTCCAACATCGGCAAGTACGCCGATTTCGTTTTCGAGGGGGTCGACCCCTCCTTCAGCAAGCGGGCACTGGAGAACAAGGGCAAAGGGGTCCATAATGTCGTTGTGGGCGGGCTCTCCTACGGCCAGGGCTCCTCGCGGGAGCACGCGGCGATCTGCCCGAGCCACCTGGGGGTCCGGGCCGTCATTACCAAGTCGTTCGAGCGGATCCACTCCGCCAACCTGATCAA
>CAYILU010000175.1:1689-3630 GCA_964364235.1 uncultured bacterium
GGCTTCGACAGGACCGTCCCGGCGGCGCGCTCGTAGATGTTGACGGGGTAGGTCATCACCAGCAGGTCCCTGGCCCGCGTGGCGGCCACGTACAGGAGCCGCCGCTCCTCCTCCATCTCCTCCTCGTCCTCCGCCGCCCGGGAGAGCGGCAGCTTCCCGTCCAGCACCCAGAGGATGAATACGGCCTTCCACTCCAGCCCCTTGGCGGAGTGGATCGTGGAAAGCGTCAGGGTATCCTCCTCCCCCTCCGGGGCGACGATGTCCCCCACCGACGCCTGGGGCGGCTCGAGCGTGATCTCGGAGAGGAACTCCGACAGCGACCTGTGGCGGGCGCAGAGCGACTCGAGGTGGTCGAGGTCCTTGAGCCGTCTCGGATAGTCGTCGAACCGGGCTTCCAGCAACGGCCTGTAGTATGCGATCACCCTCGCCATCATCTCCGTCACCGGCGCCGCGGCGAACGCCGGGCCAGGTCTTTCGCCGCCCAGCTCCGATAAAAGCTTCGCCAGGCGGGCCGCCTCCTCCGACCGCTTCCTGGACCTCAGCGAGGAGAGGACGGGGAGAAGGGAGGCCTCCTGGCAGGCTCGCCGGGAGAGGTCCGCGCTGACCTTCCTCCCGATGCCCGGCACTAACATCAGCGCCCTCGATAGGCTCAAGTCGTCCCGGGGGTTGTCGATCAGCCGCAGGTGGGCGATCACGTCCTTGACGTGGGCCGTCTCGAGGAACTTGAACCCTCCGTACTTCCGGTAGGGGATCCGCCGCTTGGCGAGCTCCACCTCGAGGTCGAACGACAGATAGGCTGCGCGGAACAGGACGGCGATCTCGCTCAAGGGGATCCCCTGCTCCTCGTGGAGTTCGAGGATCCGGTCGGCCACGAAGACGGACTGCATCCGCTCGTTGGGGGCGGAGAGCAGGGCGGCTTTCTCCCCGCCGGCGCGGGAGGTGAAGAGGCGCTTGGGGAATTTCTCCGCGGCCCCCGCGATGATCTCGTTGGTGAGGTCCAAAATCGGCTGCCGGCTGCGGTAGTTCTCCTCCAGGAACACCACCTTGGCCCCGGGGAAATCCGAGGGGAAGTCCATGATGTTCCGGAAGCTGGCGCCGCGGAACGAGTAGATGCTCTGGGAGTCGTCCCCCACCGCCATCACGTTGTCGTGGGCCGTGGCCAGGAGGCGCAGGATCTCCGCCTGGATCCGGTTGGTGTCCTGGTATTCGTCCACCAGGACGTGCCGGTAGGTCTCGGAGACCGTCCGGCGGATCGCCTCGTTCTCCCGGAGGAGGGCCGCAAGGTGGACGAGCAGGTCGTCGTAGTCCATCAGGTTCCTCTCCCGCTTCGTCGTCTCGTACATGCGGGAGATCGCGAGGATCTCCTCCAGGCAATACAGAAAGTGCGGCGCCTCCTTCTCCACCGCCGTGGCGACGTCCTCCTCCCGGTTTACCGCCCGGCTGAAGAGGTCCGCGAGCGTCTCCTTCCTGGGGAAGCGCACGGCCTTGTTCACCGCGTGGATCTCCTGCCGGATCAGCCCGACGAGGTCGTGCGAGTCGGCGCGGTCCAGGATGGTGAAGTTTTCGCCGAAGCCTGCGGCGATGGCGTGCCGCCGCAGGAGGGTGTTCGCGAAAGAGTGGAACGTCCCCCCGGCCACTTTTTCGCACCGTCTGTCGAGGAGGAGGGCCGCTCGCCGGAGCATCTCCTCGGACGCCCTCCGCGTGAAGGTCAGCAGGAGGATGGAGGAGGGCGGGTGCCCGAGCTCCACCAGCCGCGCGACCCGGTAGATCAGGGTGCGCGTCTTCCCCGTCCCGGCGCCCGCCACGACCAGGAGCGGGCCGTCGCCGTGCAGGACCGCCTCCGCCTGCCGGGGGTTCAGCGCTTTTTCGTAGTCGATCTTCCCGCCGTCGGCGGGGATCTCCCGGATGGAATATTTTCTGGTCATCCCGGCGATTGTACCC
>CAYILU010000176.1:0-3617 GCA_964364235.1 uncultured bacterium
GATGCGCGGGATCTACCTCCATATTCCCTTCTGCGTGCGGAAGTGCTCCTACTGCGACTTCTACTCGGTGGCGGAGGACCGGGAGGCCGTCGAGGATTTCCGCGACCTCCTCGTTCGTGAGATGGACCTGTTCCGGGAGAAATTCCCCGCGGAGGCGGACGTCCCCGCGGATACGGTCTTCTTCGGCGGCGGGACGCCGACCGTCCTCGGGGCGGAGGGGCTGTGCGGGCTTCTCGCCGCCCTTAAGGCGCGGTTCGTGATCGCGCCGGACGCCGAGGTGACGACCGAGGCGAACCCCGGAACGGTCACCGCGGAGGACTTCCGGGCGCTCCGGGAAGGCGGGTTCACCCGGGTCAGCATCGGGGTGCAGTCGTTCAACCCGGCAACGCTCCGGACGTTAGGGCGGATCCACGGCGTCGAGGAAGTCCGCGCCGCGCACGGCGACGCGAGGCGCGCCGGATTCGCATCGATCGGGATCGACCTCATCTTCGGCGTCCCGGGGCAGGACCCTTCCGACTGGGCGGCCGACCTGGACCTCGCCGTCACGTTCCTGCCCGCCCACGTTTCCGCCTACGCGCTCGCCCCGGAGCCGGGCACCCCGATCCACGCCGCGATCCTGCGCGGCGAACTGCGGATGCCCCCGGATGAGACCGTTGCGGAGATGTACGAGGAAACCCGCCGCGCCCTCTCCCGCTCCGGCTACCGTCACTACGAGATCTCGAATTTCGCGCGCCCGGGATCCGAGTGCCGCCACAACCTGAAGTATTGGCGGCGGGAGGGGTACCTGGGCCTGGGCCCTTCGGCCCACGGCCTCCTCTTCCCCCCCGGGAGGGGGCCGCTGGGACTCCGGACCGCGAACCCTCCGTCGCTCCCCGACTACCGGCTCCGGATCGAGGAGAGCCGCCTCCCCTGGGGGGACGTGCACGTCTGCAACATCGAGGACGCCTGGAAGGAATCGCTCATCGCGGGGCTGCGCCTGCCGGAAGGGATCGATCTCGCGGAGATCGAGAAGAAAATCGGGCCACCGCCGGAAGCCGTTCGGGGTGCCGTGGACGCGCTCACGCGCGCCGGAAAGCTTGAGGGGGAGGGCTCCCGGCTTCGCATCCCCCCCGCGTTCCTGTTCGTCTCCAACGAGGTGCTGCAGGCGCTGGCCTGAACAACGCCGGAGCCGCATGGGAGGGACGGCTTAGTCTCCCTCGAAGGTCGAGTCCCCGGGGTTGTAGGGCCGGTCCCGCTCGAACGGGTTCGGGATGTCGGACCAGTCCTCCATCGGCGCGTTGGCGTAGAACTCCAGGATGTAGCCGTCCGGGTCGGTGATGTAGAAGCTGCGGGAGACCACGTGGTCCACGGCGCCCAGGATCTGCGCCTTTCCCTTCAGCGAGGCGTAGAACCCGCGAAGGGCCGCCTCGCTCTCCATCGCGAACGCCAGGTGAACCACCCCGAGGTTGCCCGATCCGGGCATCTGGGCGCGCGGGCCCGCCTCGTAGAGGGCCAGGTCGTGGTGCTGTCTCCCGAGGGAAAGAAAGCACATCCCCGTTCGCCGCCCGACGACCCGGAAGCCGATCGACTCGGTGTAGAACCGTTCCGACCGCTCCAGGCTGCGGACTTTGAGAACGGCATGCCCCCACCCGACGGGGCGCACTTTCTCAGGCGTGGATGTCACTGGACGGATACCTCCTCTTGGATTGGAACGGATTAGATTCACCGGCCTGCCGGATGGATGCAGGGATCTAAAAAACCATCGGTTCTGTTGTAAACTATAATCTATCCATCATGCGCTACACGATCCGAAAACCGGAGGAAAGAAACGGCAGGCGGCGGTTCTCGCCGGGGATCCGCCTGAAGCTGATCCTGTTCCTGCTCCCGCTCGTCTTCCTCCTCGTCGTCTCGGTGGCCGTCGCGGTCATGAAGATCACCGACTCGGCGATCCGTCGGGACCTCCTGCAGCGGGGGGTCGCGATCTCGCGCGTGGTGGCCTTCTCCGCCGGGTATTCCCTTCTTTCCGGGGACCGGCTGGCGCTGGACAGCCTGACGGCGGAGACGAGGAACAGCGCCTCCGACATCGAGTTCGTCGCGATCCGGGACACGGGGAACGTCATCCTCGCCCACAGCCGGGTCGACGAGCGGGGAAAAGAGTATAAACCTCCCGACCGTTCGATGTCCCTGGGAACGTTCCTTGAAACCGAGGCCGACGAGGTCTCCCGGGAGGGGCGCGACCGGATCGAGTTCACCACCCCCATCCTGTTCGCGGGAAAGCGAGTGGGAACGGCGTTGGTCGCCCTGTCGAAAGAGAGCCTGATCTCGGCCCAGCGAAGCGTCGAACGGTCGATCGCCATCGCCGCGTCGGTCCTCCTGGGGGTCGCCCTGCTGGGAACCCTGGTGCTGGCCTCCCTGATCACCACCCCCGTGAAGAGGCTCTCCTCGGGCGTCAACGAGCTGGCCGGCGGGGAGACGTTCCACCCGATCCCGGTCCGCGGAGGCGACGAGCTCGGGGAGCTCACCCGGAACTTCAACCGGATGGCGGAGACGATCCTCGCCCAGCAGAACCGGCTGAGCAAGTACGCGAAGGAGCTGGAGGAGGCCTATGTCGGGATGGTCCGGGTGATCGCCGCGTCGATCGATGCCCGGGACCCCTACACGGCGGGCCACTCCGCACGCGTCGCCCGCATCTCCTGCGAGCTGGGGCGGCGGCTCGGCTTCCCGACGGAAGAGCTCGAGCACCTCGAGAAGGCATGCCTCTTCCACGACGTGGGAAAAATCCGGACCCCCGACGACATCCTCCTCAAGAAGCAGTCCCTCAGCCATCCGGAGTTCGAGGAGATGCAATCCCACCCCCACGACGGGGCGGAAATCCTCAAGATGGCCCCCTCCCTGCACCGGTACATTCCGGTGGTGCGGGCGCACCACGAGTGGTACAACGGAAGCGGATACCCGGACGGGAAACGCGATTCGGAGATCCCCATCCACGCGCAGATCATCGCGCTGGTCGACGCGTTCGACGCAATGACCACTACCCGGCCCTACCGGAAGGGGCTTTCCCCCGGGGAGGCGGTCGAGGAGATCCTCCGGTACCGGGGGACGCAATTCTCGCCGATGCTGACCGACGCCTTCGTCCGGATGGTGAAGGACATGCCCACGCCGGAGACCGAGGAATGGAAAGGGGTGGCGCTTTGAGACGATGGGTCTTACCCCTTGCCGCCCTTGCAATC
The DNA here is from genome assembly GCA_964364235.1 of uncultured bacterium. Taxonomy (GTDB): domain Bacteria; phylum Desulfobacterota; class Deferrimicrobia; order Deferrimicrobiales; family Deferrimicrobiaceae; genus JAKALO01. The sequence goes on from CAYILU010000176.1 coordinate 3,210, forward strand.
CTGCCGGCCTTCGGCTGCGCTCACCGCGCGCCCGCACCACGGCCCGCGGTTTCCCCTCCCATGGTTTCCCCGCCCCCCGTTTCGGCGGCGGACCGGGCCTATGCCTCCGGCGGGGCGGCGATGGCGGAAGCGAATTACGAGCGCGCCCTGGAGATGTTCACGACGGCGTGGAAGGAAAGCCCGGGACACCCGGGCGTCGCCGGGGATTTCCCCGAGGCGCTCGCCCGCCTGAAAAACAGCGGGGACGAGTCGTTCCGCCTGGGGCGTCTCGAGGAGGCGGGCAGGCGGTGGTCCGCGGCCGTGCGGTTCCTCGCCCACCCCGCGGAAAAGGGGAAGGCGCTCCCCTTCACAAAGGCCGACCTCCGCGGGAGTATCGACCGCATTTCCGCAAGCCTGATGGAGAAGGGG
>CAYILU010000177.1:0-3611 GCA_964364235.1 uncultured bacterium
GGCGGCCGCCGGGAGGGCCAGCGCCCTCGCCGCCAGGCCGGCCGCGCCCCCCTTCCCCACCCATCCCCCCATCTCCCCGATCACCAGCTTCACGTTGAGCGCGGCGATGATAAAGGCCGTTGCCCATGCCAGCCCCTTCACCCACGAGCGGATCGCGAAGGCGCCCATCAGCCCCCTGTCGCTCACCATGTGGATGAGAGGGACGACCGCGAACGAGAGTTGCAGGCTCAAGATCACCTGGCTGAGGATCAGCAACTTCCCCGTCGCATGTTCCCCCAGCCACAGGATGGTCGCCACGGCCGGAACGATGGCCACCGCGCGGGTCACGAGGCGCCGCACCCAGGGCCTCAGGCGGATGTTGACGAACCCCTCCATGACGATCTGGCCGGCGAGCGTCCCGGTGATGGTGGAGCTCTGCCCCGCGCAGATGAGCGCGACGGCGAACAGGGCGGGGGCGAGCTTGCTCCCCACGATGGGCGCCAGCAGGCGGTGCGCGTCCTGGATCTCGGCCACGTCGAAGAATCCCGCCCGGTGGAAGACCGCGGCGGCCATGACCAGGATTGCGGCGTTGATGAAGAACGCCATGTTCAGCGCGACCACCGAGTCGATCAGGTTGTACCGGATCGACTGGTGGATCCCCCCGGCCGTCTTGATCACCTTGCGCGACTGGACGAGGGAGGAGTGGAGGTAGAGGTTGTGCGGCATCACGGTCGCCCCCAGGATGCCGATCGCGAAGTAGAGCGCGTCGGCGTCGGGGAAGGTGGGGAAGAACCCGCGGGCGATCCCCGGCAGGTCCGGCCGGGAGATCACGATCTCGACAAGGAAGCACGCCCCGATCGTCCCTACCATCACCAGGATGAACGCCTCCATCTTCCGGATGCCCGCCTGGTGGAGGAAGAGGATGAGGAAGGTGTCCAGCGCGGTGATCACGACGCCGTAGAGCAGGGGGACGCCGAACAGGAGCTGGAGCCCTATGGCCGAGCCGAGCACCTCGGCCAGGTCGCACGCGGCGATGGCCGCCTCGCACAATATCCAGAGGGCGAAATTGACGGGCGCGGGATATCGGTCCCGGCACGCCTGGGCGAGGTCCCGTCCGGAGACCAGCCCCAGCCTGGCCGAAAGGGTCTGGAGGAGCACGGCCATGGCGTTGGACATGAGCAGGACCCAGACCAGCGCGTAGCCGTACCGCGACCCGGCGGCGATGTCGGTCGCCCAGTTTCCAGGGTCCATGTAGCCCACGGAGACCAGGTAGGCCGGGCCGGAGAACGCCAGGAGGCGGCGGAGGAACCCCCGCTTCTCCGGGACCGACACCGACGAGTGGACTTCGGAGAGGGACTTCTCCTCCGGCATCTCCCTACTCCCCGCCGGGAAGGGCCAAGGAGAACTCCACCCCCTTCCCCTCCGGAAGGTTGCGCACCGAGAGGACCCCGTCGTGCTGGTCCGCGATCCGGGATCCGATGGAGAGCCCGAGCCCCGTTCCTCCGTCCTTGGTGGTGAAGAAGGGGTCGAAGATCCGCTCGAGCTGGTCCGGGGGGATCGGGGGCCCGGAGTTGCACACACGCACGATGTGAAACCGTTTCTCCCCCTGCCTTTCGGAGACCAGGGAGAAAGTCAGCGTTCCCCCGCCCTGCGGCGCCATCGCCTGCACGCCGTTGATGGCGATGTTCAGCAGGAGCTGGGTCAGCTGGTCGGCGTCGCCCGATACCCTCGGGTTCCCCTCGCCCTCGGGCGGCCGGGAAACCGTTTCCACCCCATCCTTGCGGGCCTGGGTCTCCACCAGGGAGACGACGCGGCCGACGACGTCCCGCAGGTCCAGCGGGCGCCGGTCGGCCTTCGCCGGCCGGGCGAACTTGAGGAACCGCTCCGCCGTCTGGGCCAGCCGGTCGATCTCGTCCATGTGGAGGTCGAGCATCCGGCGCTCCGGCGCATCCGGGGGGATGACGTCCCGCAGAATCTCGGCCGTGCCTTTCAGGGCGTGGAGGGGGTTCTTGATCTCGTGCGCGATTCCCGCGGTCATCTCCCCCAGCGCGCCCAGGCGCCCCGCGCGGATGAGCTGCGACTCGATCCGCCGCTGCTCCTCCAGGGCTTCCGACAGCTCCCTCGCCAGCCGCTCCTGCTTCTCCCGTTCCCCCCGCTCCCTGTCGACGAGGAGTCCGGCCACCACCGCGACGATGTTGTACAGGAGGATCTCCAGCCCCTTCTCCAGCGCGTCGCCCGGGTCCCGGGACACCAGGCTCGTAAACGCGTGGGGAAAGTAGATGAAGGAGGCGAAGACCGAGACGGAGATTCCGCCCCGGACTCCGCCGGAAAAAGCCGCGAACAGGATCGGGAGGTAGTAGAGGCGCCGCGCCACGTCGTGGACCCAGCCGTGGTGGGCCGGCGTGCGGTAGTGCAGGACGGTGATGAAGAGACAGGGGAGCCAGGCCGTGACGACCATCCTCGCCGAGAAGAGGGACCGCACGTCCCCAAAGACGCCCCTCATGAATCCCCCCGGGGCGCCTTCAGGCATCGCGCCGGATCCCGTATTTCTCGATCCGGTAGACGAGGATATGCCGCGGTACGCGCAGGTACGCGGCGGCCTGCGTGATGTTTCCCCCCTTCAGGCGAAGCGCCCGTTCGATCACCTTTTTCTCCAGGTCCACCAGCGACAGCCCCTCGGGGGGAAGGGGAGGCCAGGTCTCCCCGACCCCTTCGGCCGCTCCTCCCGCCTCGCCGTCTCTCCCCTTCGGCGGCAGGGGAAGATCCTCCATCGAAACCTCGTTCCCCCGGCAGAGGATCGCCATCCGCTCGCAGGCGTTTGAAAGCTCCCGCACGTTCCCGGGCCAGGAGCGGGATTTCAGCTCCTCCATCACGGCGGTCGGTACGGTCAATTCCCTGTCCGCGCTCAACTCCCGCATGAAATGCTCCACCAGCGGCGGGATGTCCTCCGGCCGATCCCGGAGAGGAGGGACCCGAACCTCCACCACGTTCAGCCGGTAGTAGAGGTCCTCGCGGAACGTCCCCTCCCGGAGCAGCGAAGGAAGGTCCCGGTTGGTCGCCGCGACGATCCGGACGTCCACGGCGACGGGGCGATCGCCCCCCACCACGTCCACCACGCGTTCCTGGAGCGTCCGGAGCAGCTTGGCCTGCAGCGGCAGCGGGATCTCGCCGATCTCGTCCAGGAAGAGCGTTCCCCCGGACGCCTGCCGGAACCGGCCCGCGCGGTCGCGCACCGCCCCCGTGAAGGCGCCGCGGGCGTGTCCGAAAAGCTCGGACTCGAGGAGCTCCCCGGGGATCGCCGCGCAGTTGACCGCAACGAAAGGCCCTCCAGCGCGGCGGGACCGGACATGGATCCGGCGGGCGACGGCTTCCTTCCCCGTTCCGCTTTCCCCGGTTACGAGGATGGTTGCGTCGGTCCCGGCCACGCGATCAGCAATCTCCAGAACGCGTTTCATGGCGGAGGAAACGCTGACGATCTCCCGCTCGACTCCGCTTGCCCGGATCCGCAGGTCCCGCACCTCGGCCGCAAGCCTGCGCCGCTCGAGGGCCTTTTCCACGGAAAGGAGCAACTGGTCGCGGTGGAACGGCTTGCCGATGAAGTCGTACGCCCCCTCCTTCATCGCCTCCACCGC
>CAYILU010000178.1:0-3590 GCA_964364235.1 uncultured bacterium
CTCGGAAGCCCGCCTTCGATGACGTCCCACGGGAAAAATTCGTCCGCCATCTTCTCCCGGCAGACGACCTCGGAAAGGGGCACCGCGAGGTTCTCCGGGGACAGTTTGAGCCTTCCCTTCCGGGCATGGCGCAGCGCCTGTTCCACCCGCCGGTCCGAGAGACCGAGGAATGCCTGGAGGACGGCCGACTGCGGGGCTTCGGGGTCGATCCGCACGTTCGGGATCGACCGGACGCCGGCGGCGATCCCCTCCTGGCGCAGCGTAAGCTCCGCATCCGAAGCCATCGGGGCCCACTGCAGCGGGGTAAAGGGCTTGGGGACGAAGGGCGACAGCACCACCGTCACGGTCCCCATCCGCCCCACCGCCCTGCACTCCTCGAGCACCGACTTCCTGAATTCCCGGATGAAGCTTGCGGCGCCGTCGACCTCCTCATCGCGGCCGGACCCCGGTACGCCCACCAGGAAATAAAGCTTGAACGAGACGATCCCTGCCCGCGCCAGCGTTTCCGCCGCCGAGAGGAAAACCTGGTCCTTGACCTGCTTGCCCAGGCGGGCGCGCAGGCGCTCGCTGCCGCACTCGGGGGCCAGCGCGACCGTCCGGTGCCCGCTCCGCTTGAGGATATCCGCGATCTCCCCGTCCACCAAGTCCGCGCGGATCGACGCGGGCGACACCGCCCCCCCGCGTGCCAGGATCTCCGTCGCAAGATTCCGGAAATGGCGCCAGTCGAGCACCGCGGCGCCGATCAACCCGATCTTTCGGCGATGAGGCCAGGCGTTGTCGACGGCCGCCCGTACGTGCTCGAGGGGGACCTCGCGGAAATCGGGGCAGGCGTGCGCGGCGGCGCAGAATCCGCACATCTTGGGGCAGCCCCGCGAGGTCTCGACAAGAGCCATTCTCCCCAGCTCCGCCTCCTCCGCGAGGATGGTGGGAAGGGGGGGGTATTCCGCGAGGGGAACCGTCTCGCGCGCGATTCGTCCCGGGAATCCGGGGAGTCCGGAAAGCGCCCGCAGCCTGCCCTCTCTTCCGGGGTCGCCTCCGACGGGCTCCAGGTATTCGGGGACATAGCCGGCGGGGACGTACACGCCCGGGATGGCGGCGAGGCTCTTCAGGTACCCCTTGTCCTCGGGCCGGGGATTCCCCAGGTCCAGCAGGGACTCCACGGCCCTCTCCCCGTCGCCCACCACGACGGCGTCGGCGAAAACCCCGGCAGGCTCCGGGTTGAGGGAGGCGGCAAACCCTCCCGCCAGGAGCAGGGGCCGAGGGCCGCCGGCCTCGACCCGGTCCCTTCGAAACGGCGGGACCCCCCCTCGTTCCAGTATCGACGGGACGTTCAGGAGGTCGTTCTCGCAGGAAAGAGAAAAGGCGACGACGTCGAAATCCACGAGAGAACTGCCGCTCTCCAGCGTCGAGAGGGGGAGCGTTCTTCGGGAGAGGATCCGCTCCTCCGCGGCGGAAGGGAGAAAGGCCCGCTCGCACAGGGCGTCGGACCTCGCGTTGATCCGGGCGTGAATCGAGAGGAAGCCCAGGTTCGACATCCCCGCGCCGTAACGGTTCGGATAGACCAGCGCAACCCGGAGCCTGCCGCCCCACTCCTTCCTCTTTGCCCCGACCTCGCGGGACATGACGGCGTCGTGGAGCTTGCGGAGCTCCCAGGACATGCCTACCTCCGGCGGCCGGTCATCGTCCCGCCGAGGAACCGCTGGATGGCACTACTCCCCGCGGCGGCGCAGGAACGTCGGGATCTCGAACGTCTCCAGGGATTCCGCCTCGCCCTCCTTGTTGTCGATGACGGGGAGGTCCTCGATCCGCTCCGGAGGCCTCTGCGTCGAGGCCCGAAGGAACGTGGGCTTCTCCAGGTCTTCCTTCCCCACCAGCTTGATCGTCCGGCGCGGCCCCTTCCACAGGTTCTCGGCCATCCCCGGCTCGAACCCGGTCGCGATGACCGTCACTTTCAGCTCCTCCCCGAGCGTCTCGTCGATGACGGTCCCGAAGATGATGTTCGCCTCGTCGTCGGCCTCCTGCTGAACGAGGCTGGCCGCCTCGTGGACCTCACTCAGGGAGAGGGACGTCCCGGCGGTGATGTTGATCAGCACGCCTCGCGCGCCCCGGATCGACACGTCCTCCAGCAGCGGGCTGGAGATCGCCTTCTCCGCCGCGGCGACCGCGCGGTTCTGCCCCGAGGCGCACCCGGTCCCCATCAGCGCCACGCCCATCCCGGACATGATCGTCTTGACGTCCGCGAAGTCGAGGTTGATGTATCCCGGCTTGGTCACCAGCTCCGAGATCCCGCGGACCGCCTGGAACAACACCTCGTCGACCTTCCGGAACGCCTCCACGAATCGCATCTCCTTCCCCGCGATGAGAAGGAGCTTCTCGTTCGGGATAATGATGATCGTGTCAACGAGGGTCCGCAGGTCCTTGACCCCGATCTCCGCCTGGCGCCGCCTCGTGGACCCCTCGAAGGAGAACGGCCGCGTGACCACCCCGACCGTCAGGGCGCCCACCTCTTTCGCGACCTCCGCGACGATGGGGCCCGCGCCGGTTCCGGTTCCCCCGCCCAGGCCCGCCGTGATGAACACCATGTCGGCGCCGGAGAGCGCCTCGCGCAGCAGGTCCCGGTCCTCGAGGGCGGCCTGGCGGCCGATGTCGGGGTTGGCCCCCGCCCCCAGCCCCTTGGTGAGCCGGGCCCCCATCTGGATCTTGAGCGGGGCGAGGTTCTTCGAGAGCGCCTGCGCGTCCGTGTTCGCCGCGATGAACTCCACCCCCGAGAGCCCCTCCTCGATCATCGTGTTGATGGCGTTGCCGCCTCCGCCGCCCACGCCGAACACCTTGATGACCGCGTGGCAGCGGTTTTCCTCGACCAGAGTAAACATGTCCGTCTCCTTCCCTATTCCAGGATTAGAAAATATCCGTTATGAAACGCTTGACCTGCAGGAGCCAGCCGGCATTCCCGGCCTCCTCCTCCCTTGCAGCCAGGACCTCGGCCATGCTCGATCCGTAGATCGCGAGGCCCACGGCGGTGGCGTAGCCAGGGCTGCAGACCACCTCCACGAGTCCTCCCACCCCGATCGGGGACCCCCTGCGCACCGGAAGCTGGAAGACCCGCTCCCCGAGGTCGGACAGGCCGTCGAGAAGGGAGCCGCCCCCGGTCAGGACGACTCCCGCGCCGAGATTTTCCTCGAAGCCCGACCGCAGGATCTCCTTCCGCACGAGGCCGAAGATCTCCTCGGCGCGCGGCTCGATGATCTCGCTCAGGTACTGCCGGCGGATCGGCCGGGGCTGCCGGCCGCCCACGCCCGGGAGCTCCACCAGCTCGTCCCGGCGTACCTTCTGGATCATGGCGCACCCGGAGGAGGTCTTCAGCACCTCCGCGTCCGCCCAGGGGACCTTGAGCCCGATCGCCACGTCCGACGTGATGTTGGCCCCCCCCAACGGGAGGACGAAGGTGTGCCGGAGCGCGCTGTCGTAGAAGATGGCCATCTCGACCGTCCCGGCCCCGAAGTCGAGCAGGACGACCCCCACCTCCTTCTCCTCAGGCGTCAGAACCGCGTTGGCCGAGGCCAGCGGGCCGAGCACGATGTCGTCGATCG
>CAYILU010000179.1:0-3503 GCA_964364235.1 uncultured bacterium
TTCTGCGGGTGCTCGGCCGGATCCCCGTAGACCTCGGAGGTCGAGGCCTGCAGGATTTTCACCTTGAGGCGCTTGGCCAGCCCCAGCATGTTGATGGCGCCGTGGACGTTGGTTTTCGTGGTCTGCACGGGGTCGAACTGGTAGTGGACGGGCGATGCGGGGCAGGCGAGGTTGTAGATCTGGTCGACCTCGACATAGAGCGGCCAGGTGATGTCGTGGCGCAGGAACTCGAACATCGGGTTGCCGCGCAGGTGCAGGATGTTCTGCCGCCGCGAGGTGAAGAAGTTGTCGACGCACAGTACCTCGTCGCCGCGCGCCAAGAGACGCTCGCACAGGTGCGACCCGATGAAGCCCGCGCCGCCGGTCACCAGGATCCGTTTCATATCCGCTCCTTACCGGTATTTGAGGATGCACCAGAGGGCGCGCACCCCGTCCTTCCGGTTGATCTTCTTCCCCTCGGCGTACGTCCGGCCGGAATAGCTGATGCCCATCGTAAATCCGGCAGCCCATCCGCGCCACCTTGGAGGTCACCTCCGGCTCGAAGCCGAACCGGTCCTCCTCGATCCGAATCTTCCGGGCTGCGGACGATTTCCCGGAGGGTGTTCTTCTCGTTGTAGACGGGGATGACGATGGACAGGAGGTTCAACGCGTTTCATCCCCTTCGAGGGAGTGGATCGAGACCGCCCGGTCGCTGTAGACGACCGGCAAATCCGCCAGGAACCGGTCCACCGCCATTCTATCTTCTTTTTTCCAAAGGTCGCGATAATACTTCTCGCCGAGCCTCTCCCACTCGCGCCGGTGGAAGAGGAGGTGCGTGAACCCCTGCCCCGCAAGCGTCCGCCTGATCTCGGCCGCCGGCCGGCCGGGAAGGACGATCTTCTGCAGCGGATGCTCGTCGAACGCGGAGGGGGCCACGATGTCCCGCCGGTACCGGTACGGCAGGGTCTCCCCCACGAACAGGATCCTGGCGGATTCGGGGAGGCGGGTGTTGACGAACTGCGCGGCCTGGTGCGACTGCCCGAACCGGGAGGCAAGCTGGGAAGCGCGCTCCGGGTGGCCGACCAGCCGGAAAGACGTTCTCCAGGCGGATTGGAGGCGCGTGTATTCCGCAGGCGCAAACGCCGACGCCACTTGCACGCAGACCAGCGCGACCGCCAGGACGGCCGCGAGCACGTTGCCCGATCTGCCCGCCTTTTCCGTCCAGCCGGAGACCAGGGAGCCGGTGAGCAGCGCCATCAGGGGCAGCGCGGGAAGCAGGAACCGCGAGAACCAGGAAGTGAGGAACCAGGCGAGGAGACAACCGATGAACGCGTTGCGGAGGAACGCCCAGCCGGCGGCCGGCTTCCGTCGGAAAAACGGGAAGAGGAGCGCGCCGACGAGGGCGGGGCCGATCGAGGCGCCCAGGCCGCTCATGTCGGGATCCGGGAAGAAGGTAAGGGAGAGGAGAAGCCTTGCGGGATCCTTCCACGTGTGGAGCCGGCTGGAAAGCGAGTGGGCATCGTCGGAAAGGAGGAGCATCCGCTCCGGAGACCAGCCGGGGTTGCCGAAGACGCCGTTCAGGAGGGGATATACCGGATTGCCGGCGAAGACGACGTTCCGCAACGGCCACGGGGAATATACGACCGCGGCAACCAGAAGGAAGAGGAGCGCGTCCCGAAACGGCGCGGCCGGCGTGGCTTGCGTGTCCCGTGCCTGGCCTTGCGTCCTGCGCGCAATAGCCGGGACGAAGATGACGCCCGCGAAGACGAACATCGTGTACTTGGTGCCCAGCGCAATGCCGCACAGGGCCGCCGCCAGGAAGAGATATCTCCGGTCTCCTCCTCTCTCCCGGTAAAGCAGGAACGCATAGACGAACGCGAAGAAGAAGAGCGCGACGCCCAGGTCGTTTTTCTGGAGAAACAGATTGTGGATCGACGTGGACGAGAAAAGGAACAGGGGCAATCCGATCCAGCCGGCGCGGCGGCACTCCAGGCGGTCGGCAAGGCAAAGGATCCCCAGGCCGCACAGCGGCAGGTAGACGAAGCCGGCAAGGTTCGCCCCCAGGTAGGATGCGTCGGCCATCCCGACGAGGGAGAGCATCTCCAGGCCCAGCGGAAAATGCGACTCCACGAACCAGGAAAGGGGCCGGGTGAAACCCGAGTGGAGAAACATCGAAGGCAGCCCGTAGTGATAGTGGAGGGTGTCGTAGAAAAACGGCGGCAGCCAGATCAACGGGAGCAGCAGCAGGGATGCGGCGCAAAGGGCATAGACACGGGGAGCGGGGACCGGCGGAGGGGCGGGAACGCGCCTTGCGGCAAGCAGGAGCGGAACCGCCGCGATTCCGGTCGCCGCGGCGGCGGCATGGAGGGAAAAAACTCTCGCCTGCCCGAAGAGCCCCAGGATCATCGTGGCGGACGACATAAAGCCGAGCGCGCAGGATGCGGAGAAGAACAGCTCTTCCCCCCGGTGCATCCACGGAAAACGCAGCAGGCGGAACAGGCACAGGAAAAACGCGAGGGAGGAGAGGAGCCAGAGCGAATATGGAATCGGGATCATCGCCGAGGCGCTTTGGTCCCTCGCCGCGGGCGGTTCTTCTCAAACCACTCGATCGTCTTGCGCAGGCCGTCCTCGAACGAGGTGCGGGCGACGAACCCGAACTCTTCTTTTGCGCGCGTGGTGTCCAGGAAGCGGCGGGGCTGGCCGTCGGGCCTGGTGAGGTCGCGAACGATCTTCCCCTGGAATCCCGTCAGCCGGCGGATCAGCTCGATCAGGTCGTTGATCGGGATCTCCCGCCCCGCCCCGATGTTGACGGGCTCCGGCTTGTCATAGCGCTCCGTCGCAAGGACGATCCCCTCGGCGGCGTCTTCCACGTAGAGGAACTCCCGGGAGACCGGGACCCCTTGGTAGAAGCCGCTCCCCCAGACGGTGACCTGGTCCGCGCCCGATTCCCGGGCGTCCACGAACTTCCGGATGAGCGCGGGGATGACGTGGGACTTCTCGGGATCGAAGAAGTGGTCCCGGGGGCCGTACAGGTTGACCGGCAGAACGTAGATCGCGTTGAACCCGTACTCCTGCCGGTACGCCTGGGCCATCACCATCAGTGCCTTCTTGGCGATGCCGTAGGGGGCGTTGGTCGGCTCCGGGTACCCCTCCCAGAGGTCGTCTTCCTTGAAGGGAATCCGCGGCGGCTGAAAGGGATAGGCGCACACGGTGCCGATCTGGACGAACTTCTTCACCCCGGCCTTGCGGGCCTCCTCCATGAGGTGGACGCCCATCACCGTGTTGTCGTAGAAGAGCGCTCCGGGATGCGCGCGGTTCCACCCGATGCCGCCGGCGTTGGCGGCCAGGTGGATGACGATGTCCTGCCCTGCCGCCACCTTCGCGCAGGCCTCGGGGCGGCGCAGGTCATATTCCGGATACTCGGGGACAAAGATGTTTCCCGGCTCCGCGCCCCGCTCGACCAGCTTGCGGATGACCGGCCCCCCGAGGAAGCCGGCCCCTCCGGTGACCAGGATCTTTTTCCC
>CAYILU010000180.1:0-3444 GCA_964364235.1 uncultured bacterium
TGGGAGCCGATGGGCAACGGCCTGCTGGTCGAGCTCGACCCGCGGGCCCCCCGGTCCGTATCCCTCTCCAGCGGGTAGTCCTCCCATGCCGCCCGTTGTCGACCTGCGATCCGACACCGTCACCCTCCCCACCCCCGGGATGCGCAAGGCGATGGCGCGGGCGAAAGTCGGGGACTCGCGGCGGGGGGAGGACCCTTCCGTCCGCGCGCTCGAGGAATGCTCCGCGGAACTCTTCGGCAAGGAGGGGGGGCTGTTTTTCCCCTCCGGCACGATGGGGAACCTCTGCGCGGTGTCTGCGTGGACCCGGCCGGGCGACATGATCGTGGCCTCCTCCGCCTCCCACATCGCGGGCCGCGAAAGCCCCGCCGTCTCGCTCCTGGCCTCCGTCGCCATCATCGGGATCGACGCCCCGGGAGGGATCTTTCCGGTGGAGGACGTCGCCGCCGCCGTCGCCGCCGCGCCGGCGCGCACCGAATCGAGGGTCGGGCTCGTGACCGCGGAAAACACGCACAACGCCGGCGGGGGGACCGTGTTCCCCCTGGCGGCACTGAAGCGGATCCGCTCCTTCTGCGGCAAGGCCCGCATCCCCCTGCACGTCGACGGGTCGCGCATCTTCAACGCCTCGGTGGCGTCCGGAACCGCGCCCGCGGCGTACGGGAAGGTTTCGGACTCCCTGATGTTCTGCCTCTCCAAGGGGCTGGGCGCGCCGGTCGGGTCGGTACTGGTGGGGACGCGAGGTTTCCTCTCGGAGGCGCGAAGAGTCGCCCTTCGGATCGGCGGCGGGATGCGGCAGGCGGGGATCGTGGCGGCAGGCGGGGTTTACGCCCTGAAGCACCATATCCCGCGGCTCGCCGAGGACCACGAGAACGCCGCGACCCTGGCGGAGGCGCTCGACGGGATCCCCGGCGTGGAGGTCGCCAACGCCCCGGTGGAGACGAACATCGTACTCTTCCGCTGGAAAACACCCTCGCTGGACCTGCCCGCCTTCCGGGAGCGGCTCGGCGCCCGGGGCGTGCTCCTGGACGACCGCACCTTCCCGCTCTTTCGGGCGGTGACCCACATCGGGATCGGGAAGAGGGAGATCGCCCGCGCCCTGCGGGCGATCCGGGAGGTCTTCGTCGGGGGGGTGGGACGGTCCTAGTGCGACCTGGAGTGCTTGGCGATGTCTTCCGCCACTTCCCCCACGGTCTGCTTCATCGCCCGATCCGCGATCTTTTTCATACTGTCGCCTGAAGAACCCATCTTGGAGACCCAGTTCCTCCCCTTGAGGACGAACCCCCCGGTCCCGGCGATCAGCCGCTCCACCTTCTTTCCGCAGGTCGGACATTTCGAAAGCGGTTTCTCCGAGATCTTCTGCGTCGTCTCGAACTCCCCGCATTTTTCGCACTTGTACGCGTAGGTCGGCACTCCTTGTCCCCCTTGAATGTGCGTTTTCGCCGATTATCTCATATTACAATGAAGTCGTGGGACGCTCTCGGGGGAGCGCCACAGGAGGGTTGCACGTGTCCCTGTTCCTGATCACCTTCTTCCTGGTCTACGGAGGGACCCACGCCTACGCGTTCTTCAAGGCGAGGGTCGCGCTCGGGTTCGGGTGGGGTCCGTCGCTCGCGCTGGTACCCTTCCTCGCACTGCTGATGTGCGGTCCCATGCTCGTGCACCTCTTCGGAGAGCGCGGGTGGGGGGGGATCTCCAGGGCGGCATCCTGGATTTCGTACATCTGGATGGGGCTCCTGTTCTTTTTCACCTGGATGAACCTCGCGCTCGACGGCGTGAACCTCCTGTGGCGCCTTGCGGCCTTCCTCTCCGGAAAGGGGCCGGGGGCGCTCATCGTCTACGGAAAGCCCGCGCTCCTCGCGCTGGCCGGCCTCTCTCTGGTGCTGGGGGCCTATTCCTTCATGGAAGCGGAAAGGATCCGCACGGAGCACGTGCTCGTGCGCACCGACAAGCTCCCCCCGGGAGCGGCGCGCGTCCGGATTGTCCAGATCTCCGACGTCCACTTCGGCCTGATGGTCCGGCACCGGAAAGCGGCCGCCATCGCGGAGCTGGTCGGGCGGGCGAAGCCCGACATCTTCGTCTCCACGGGGGACCTGGTGGATGCCCGGACCGACCACCTCGACGGCCTGTCGGAGATCCTGCGCGGGATCCACGCGCCTCTCGGAAAGTACCTCGTGACGGGAAACCACGAGTTCTACGCGGGGATCGGGCAGTCGCTCGATTTCGCGGACCGCGCGGGGTTCACGGTCCTGCGGGGGGAAGCCGTGACGGCGGGAGGCCTTGTGCGCATCGCCGGTGTGGACGACCCGGCGGCGGGAAGGTTCGGACCGGCCCCCGGGCGCACGGAGGAGGACCTCCTTTCCGGCCCGCCTTCCCCGCTCTTCACGCTCCTTCTCAAGCACCGTCCCGTGGCAACCCGGGAGAGCCGCGGGCGGTTCGACCTGCAGCTCTCCGGGCACACGCACAACGGGCAGCTCTTTCCCTTCCGCCTCCTGACCCGGCTCACCTATCCCCTCCTTGGCGGGCTCCACGTCACCCGGGACGGCGGCGCCGTCTACGTCAGCCGGGGGACGGGGACGTGGGGTCCGCCGATGCGGTTTCTCTCCCCTCCCGAGGTGACGATCATCGACATCGAGCGCCGGGTATAATGTCCGCCATGGCGACCTTCCTGTACGTGACCGACCTGCACGGGAACCGTTGGAAATACGAGCGGACGCTCGCGCTGGCGAGGGAGCATCGAGCCTTTCTCGTCGTCAACGGAGGAGACATGTTCCCCCACGGCCGGATGTACGAGGAGCAAGGCCGGTTCCTCCGCGAATTCCTGGATCCCCACTTCGCGCTCTACCAGTCGGCGGGGATCCGGTACCTCGGGATGCCGGCGAACGACGACCTCGGCGTCCTCGACCCCCTGTTCGAATCGGTGTGCGCGAAGCACCCCCTCGTCGGGAACATCGCGGGGAAGAGGATCCCGGTCGGACCGCACGATATCATCGGGACGAACCTCGTGACGGACTTCCCGTTCCGCCTGAAGGACCGCGCGCGGATGGACACGAAGGACTTCGCGTTCCCCCCCCAGTTCGGCGGAGGGATCCTCTCCCGTCCCGGGGGTTGGGAAGAGATCCCCGATTGGCCCGCACATGCCAGGACGCTCCCGACGATCGAGGAGGGGCTTTCCCTTCTCCCCGAGCCCCGGGACCCCGGAAAGGCCGTCTACGTGATCCACGGTCCCCCGGCGGGCCTTGGGCTCGACGTCTGCCGGGGCGGCGCCGCGGTGGGGTCGGCGGCCACGCACCGTTTCCTTGCGGAACGGCAGCCGCTCCTGTCGCTTCACGGGCACATCCACGAATCCCCGGAGGAGAGCGGGGTATGGAAGACCTCCGTCGGGCGCACGGTCTGCATCCAGCCGGGCCAGTCGGCGGACGGCCTCACCGTGGTGGTGGGGAACCTCGA
>CAYILU010000181.1:0-3443 GCA_964364235.1 uncultured bacterium
GGAAGGTTCCGAATATTATTCCGATCACCGACTTGAGGCAAGATGCAGCGAGCGTATTACGACGTGTACGTGCTTCGCGCGAACCAATTTTTATCACCCAACGAGGAAGGGCTGCAGCAGTCATGATGAGCACAGAGGAATATGAACGATCAGAACATGATCGTGAACTTCTTCGTCAATTGGCACAAGGTGAAAAAGACATATCCGAAGGCAAGACTGTAGATTTGGATACAGTTCTAAAAGAGGCACGCGCACTGCTGCGGGAGAGGTAGACGGTGAAAGTCCGTTTTGCCAAATCTGCACAAATCTCATTTCAATCAGCAATTAACTTCATTCATCAAAATAATCCGATAGCAGCTCTAAAATTTATTGATCGAGTCGAAGAGACTCTTCTTCGGCTTGAAAAGCACCCTGATTCTGGGCGAATGATTCCTGAATTTCCGGGATTGCCTTATCGTGAAATATTAGTACTACCGTATAGATTTTTCTATCGTGTCGAAGGGAAAAAAGGATTTATTGTTGCAGTATGGCATACAGCACAAGTACCAAGAGAACCAAATAAATGATTGGGCGTATAACTACCGCTTGCAGCTGACGGCTCGCCTCTTTCTCGCTGAGCGCCCGCAGCTTAGTGCTCTGGTTCATAAGTTCGGTAACATATTTTCATCAGGCTGCCGCCCGCACACCGGCGGAGATCGTCTTCATCCGACCGGCGCATCCCCCCGCGGGAACGGCGGGCTTGTCCGATGCGGACTCCTCGTATAGCCTGCAGGAGAGGGACATTACCACCGGGAGAGCGACATGGGAGAATCTTCCAGACAACCGGGCACGGGCCTGCCCGCGCTGGACCGGGTGATTCAGGGGCTCCTGCCGGGCGACAACATCGTGTGGCAGGTCGATTCCGTCGAGGATTACCTCCCGTTCGCGGCGCCGTTCTGCGACGAGGCGCTT
This sequence comes from uncultured bacterium, assembly GCA_964364235.1. Classification (GTDB taxonomy): domain Bacteria; phylum Desulfobacterota; class Deferrimicrobia; order Deferrimicrobiales; family Deferrimicrobiaceae; genus JAKALO01. The sequence goes on from CAYILU010000181.1 coordinate 952, forward strand.
CGGAAGGGGAAGAAGCTCGTCTACTTCCGCTTCGCCCGCCACCGGGAGCTCGTGGGGGAGGACCGCGGGGTGGAGACGCATCATCTGGACCCCGAGGTGGGGTTCGAGACGTTCACCGCCGAGATCCACCGGGTGATCGAGAAGGAGGGGCGGGGGACGCACTACCTGTTCGACTGCCTGTCCGACCTCGCCGCCGACTGGTACAGCGACCTGATGTTAGGCAACTTCTTCACGGTGACGTGCCCGTACCTGTACGAGCTGGAGACGATCACCTACTTCGCGCTCTTCCGGGACTGCCACTCGTTCGAGGCGGTCTCCGCCATCCGGGACACGACCCAGATCCTCGTTGACGTCTTCCGGCACAAGGGGACCCTGCACATCCACCCGCTCAAGGTGTACCAGCGGCATTCCCCGACGATGTACCTGCCGCACGCCTGGGAAGACGGGGGCGGCTTTCGCCCCCTGACCGAGAGCGCCGTCCTCTCGGAGATGCTCGCGCAGATCACCGAGCAGCATGTCGACGCCGTCTCGCGCACGCTCGACATGTGGGACCGGAAGTTCCTGCAGGCGCGGGAAATTCTCGAGGACGTCAAGAGCGGGCTGCGCCCGCAGGAGGAGGCCGGGGACCTCTTCCCCCGGCTCCTCCGGATGATGGTGACGAGGGACGAGCGCGTCATCGCGCTGGCCTCCCGGCACCTCGACCTTTCGGACCTGCTCGCCATCCGGAAGCGGATGATCGGGACGGGCCTGATCGGCGGGAAGTCGGTGGGCATGCTCCTCTCCCGCGCGATCCTTTGCCGGACGAACGGCCGCTGGCGCGACCGGATGGAGACCCACGATTCCTTCTACATCGGCTCGGACGTCTTCTACACCTACCTGGTGCGGAACGGACTGTGGCAGGCGCGGCGGGACCAGAGAAGCACCGGCTCCTTCCTGGACGGGGCGGAAGAGGCAAGGAAGAGTATCCTCTCGGGGACCTTCCCGGAGTTCATCCGGGGACGGTTCCTGGCGATGCTGGAGTACTTCGGACAGTCGCCGATCATCGTGCGCTCCAGCAGTCTCCTGGAGGACAGCTTCGGCAACGCCTTCACGGGGAAGTACGAAAGCGTCTTCTGCCCGAACCAGGGGTCCCCGCAGGAGCGCCTCGCGGCGTTCCTCTCGGCCGTGCAGACCGTGTACGCGAGCACGATGAGCGAGGAGGCTCTCCTGTACCGGTCCTACCGGGGGCTCCTCGATGGGGACGAGCAGATGGCGATCCTCGTGCAGCGGGTGTCCGGGGCCGTCCACGGGGACCTCTTCTACCCGCAGGTCGCCGGGGTCGGCCTCTCCTACAACCCGTACGTCTGGAGCAAATACATCGAGCCGCAGGCCGGGATGATCCGGATCGTCTTCGGGCTCGGCACCCGGGCGGTCGACAGGGCCGACGACGACTACACGCGCGTCGTTGCCCTGAACTCCCCCCTCCGGCGGCCGGAGGGGGATTTCCACGAGGTCGCGGGGTGCGCCCAGCGGCGCGTCGACGTGCTCGACCTCGGGGCGAACCGGTTCGAGTCCCGCAACATCGACGACGTAGTCAAGGCCAGCCCGGGACTCCCCATCCGGATGTTCGCCGCCCGCACGGAGGCGGGCGGTTTGGGCGCCGGGCCGGTCTTTTCCTCCCACACGGTGCTCACGTTCGACCGGCTGCTCTCCGCGACGCCATTCGTCGCCGATATGCGGGAGATGCTTGCGGTTCTGCGGGACGCCTACGGGAGCCAGGTCGACATCGAGTTCACCACGAACTTCCTCGACGACGGCAGCTACCGGATCAACCTTGTCCAGTGCCGCCCGCTCCAGGTCAAGGAGGAGGGGGGCAGCACCCTCCCCCCCCCGCGGAGGATCCTCCGGAGGGACACGGTGTTCGAGTCCAGGGGTCCGGTCATCGGGCAGAACTCCCACGCCCGGATCGACCGCCTGATCTACGTGGAGCCGTCCGCCTACGGGGAGATGCCGGTATCCGAGCGCCACTCGGTTGCGCGCCTCGTGGGGCGGCTCACCCACCTCGGGGGGGATGGGCAGCGGAAGACCATCATGCTCCTGGGCCCGGGCCGGTGGGGGACGAAGATGGCGTCCCTGGGCGTGCCGGTGTCGTTCGCGGAGATCAACACGGTGTCCGTGCTTTGCGAGATCGTCGCCATGGGGAAGAACGTCGCCCCGAACGTGTCGCTGGGGACCCACTTCTTCAACGACCTCGTCGAGTCGGACATGCTCTACCTCGCGGTCTTCCCCGGCGGCAAGGGGAATTTCTTTTCCGAGGGGTTCTTCAAGCGGTTGGGGAACCGTCTCCCCGAATTGCTCCCGGACGACGCCGAGTGGTCGGGCGTGGTGCGGGTCGTCGACCTGCCGGAAGAAGGGAGCGGCCGCCTCCTCTACCTGAACGCCGACTCCCTGAAGCAACGGGCAATCTGCTACTTCGCTTGATCGACTCGCCGGTACCGGGTCGCCCTTCCCGC
>CAYILU010000182.1:0-3438 GCA_964364235.1 uncultured bacterium
CGTCAAACCAGCTCCGCGCGTACCTTCGGCAAATGAGGGCGTAGAGGGTTCCGGCCCCGGCCAACGCGGGGCGGGATGCGTTGCCGCATGTGATATACCGACCGGTCGCTACTCCTGACGGCCGTCGGACCGAAGACGGAAGGAGGATTCTCATGGTAAAGGAAGACATCCGTTCTTTTGTGCTTGGCCTTGGCGTGGACGACGCGGGGGTTGCGTCCGCCGACGATTACCGCAGTCCGAGGTCGCCGGGTCTCGATACGGTCTTTCCCGGGGCACGGTCCCTGATCCTGCTGGCCTACCGGGAGCTGGACAGCTGCGGAAGCCCCGATATGCACATCGCCCAGAACGGCCGGTACGATCTCATGGAGTTCTCCCGCGGGTGCAATTATCGCCTGGCCCGGTTTCTCGCAAGGGAATACGGCGCCCGTACCATGACGGTGCCGGTCTCCTACCCGATGGCGATGAACCGGGAGACGAAGGGGACGGTCGGGCAGGTCTCGCTGCGGCACGCCGCGGTGGCAGCGGGCCTGGGGGCCCTGGGCCGCCACAACCTCGTCGTGCACCCCCGCTTCGGGAGCCGGGTCATCTTCTCGGCCGTCCTGACCGACCTCGACCTGCCGTCCGACAGGCCGCTGAATGGGCACCCATGCACGGAGTGCGGACTCTGCGTGGAGCGCTGCCCGGGCCAGGCCCTCGAAGAGGCGGGGCGGACCCACGTGATGAAATGCCTCCGGCACTCTCAACCGTACGGGCTCTCCGGGGCGATCGGGTTCTGGAACCGCCACGCGGACGCCGGCCCGGAGGAGCGGAAGGCAATGTTCAAGGACGACTTCTTCTGGCGGATGTACCAGGCGGGGCATATCGGGCCGCAATATTTCTGCTTCCAGTGCATCAGTTCCTGCCCCGTGGGGCAAAAGGAATCGGGATCAAGGTCGAGATAAAGCGGTCACGTCGCCCGTTGGAGGAGCCATGACGACCGACGAAACGATTCAAGCCATCCGATTCCTTTTCTCCATCAATCGCGCGCCGGGTCAACAGCAGGGGGTCGAGGAATTCCCCTGGCATCCGCAGGTCGGTTCGGTTCCGGCCAGCAGGCCGGCCAGCACACCTCCGGCGCAGCCGACACCCGCTCGTACCCGGATCGCCTCCCGCTCGCAGTTCCTCGCGCAGGCACCGCACTCCATGCAAGCGCCGCGGTCGGCAAGAACAGCCCGCTTGTCCTCCAGCCGGAACACCGCATGCGGGCAGACCCGGGTACACATCCCGCAGCCGTTGCACCGGCTCGCGTCGAATTCCAGCGTCACCACGTTCTCCAGGTACCTCATCCCGCAAAACCTCCCGCAACGAACAGGCCGGTCAGCCAAAGTCCGAACCCAACCACGGTTCCCGCGATCTGCACCGGCACGGCAAAGCGCATCTCGCGCAACACGCCGCTTAGCGACGTATAGGTCGAAGCGCCCGTGAAGTTCATCACGACGAAGCTGGTGACCGCCGGCACGATCATCGCCCAGGCCGCCACGCGCAACCAGGAACCGGCCAACCCCGGCCCGGGCCCGCCGCTGACGGCCAGCATCCCGGCAAGGACGAGACCCAAGGCGGCGCCCTTGACCGAGAAAGCGCGGCCCGGCAGCCACGGCAATAATGCCGGACCGAGGATTGCACCGCCGAGGAAGGCACCCAGGACAACGGCAGCGCCCGGAAGGAAGGCAGTGCGAACGCTCCCCAGGGAGTACCCGTCCGGGCTGAGGCCGCCGAGCAGCAGGAAAGCCGCCGCCAGGAGCAGTGCGTACTTCCCTCCGATGACCAGTTCGACGGGAATCAGGACGATCCGCTCGCGCAAGCCAAACCGCACTCGCCGCATCTCGGGCGTCGCATTCATGCCGGCATCGAGAAAAACGGGCAGGTCTTCCGCCCGAACCGGGCCGTACACCACGCGGAACCCGCAGCGTGCGTGCACCTGGTGCGCGGTCACACCGGGCGCTCCAAGCTGTGGAACCACCAGGTTGCGGTGCGACACGATCCGGTCGAGCGCTGTGCCCTGCACGCGCCGAACGATCTCATCCGTGCCGAAGGTGCCCTTCCCGGCGGCACACCAGACGTTGATGCCGCAGGTATCGAGCACCAGGATCCAGGCGTCGCGGCCGGAGAGGGCGCCGCGCAGGCGGTCGAAGCTCATTTTGTAGTTCGCGGAAACCAGGACCGGCGATTCGGGTTCGGGATCGCCCACGGCGTAGAGCCCGGGCGCTACACTGTAGCAGCCCATGCGGCCGATACCCCCCCAGCGCGCCTTGAACGAGCCAAGGCGATCGCCGAAGCTCAGGACAGTCCGCACCCGGAGCACGCCGCCAACCTCGGTGTTCACGGTGCCCTCGGCCCAAGGCGCGTCAAGGCAACCCGGGGGCCGTGGCATTGCCCTGACCTCGTCCATGCCGAAAATCCTCCTTTACTTCTTCGGGAGCAGATCGCCCATCAGGGGACCAAGGACTCCCTTGATCATCGCGCTGAACTCTTCCACTTTGATCAGGGAGAGACAGCACACCTTCCCCTCCTTCTCCCACCCGATCACGGCAAGCTTGTCGCCCCCCTTGATGCCCGCCCGATCGCGCAGTTCTTTCGGGAGCACCATCTGCCCGCGGTCGTCGACCGAGACGAGCGATTCGACCTTGAAGCAGCCCATGCCGCTCGATCCCGGCGGACAACACGTCTCGCTTTTCCGCTCTTTCCTCATCTCTTCCTCCCCGTCCTCGAAAGAATCACTCGATATTACTTCAGTGCAATCAGCATATTCTTACTGTTCTGCTAAATTATCATCATCCAAATATTCATGTCAACCATTTTCGGGGAGACTACCGCGATCCGGTTCCCCTCTTGACGGCCCCTCCATGTCATTATAGTCTTTATTCTGGTCAACCCTGATGGAGGTCAGACTATGAAAACGCTGTCCCTCTCGGAAGCCAAGATGAAGCTCTGCGGACTCGTGCGGGCCGTCAGGGATACCGACGAGGAGATCGTCATCACGAAAAATGGAGCCCCTTCCGCCGTGCTGATCAGCCCCGAGGAGTTCGAGAGCCTGAAGGAGACCATCGCAGTCCGATCCGATGCCGCGCTGTCGGAGGAAATCCGGAAGGGATTACGGTTACTGAAGGAGAAGGAGGCGCGCCTGTACACACTCGACGAATTGTTTCGGTAGCCTCCCGTCATGAAACAGCCTCTTCACAGGCTCAGGGTTCCAGATGAGATCGCTGAGCTTGTCCGCGGCATGCATCCGGACCTGGAGAGGAAGACCAGGGCGTCCCTGAAGACGATTCTTGCCGATCCCTCGTCGGGAAAGGCGCTGAAAAACGAGCTTGCCCGCCTGCGGAGCTTCAGAGTGGGAACCTTCAGGGTCATTTATCGGGTGATGAGGAACATCATCGAAATCGTCGCAATCGGTCCGCG
>CAYILU010000183.1:0-3412 GCA_964364235.1 uncultured bacterium
GGAGGAGCCGGAGGACGGAGAGGGCCGTGACCGTCTTCCCGCAGCCGGACTCGCCCACCACCCCCAGCGTCTCTCCCTCGTCCACGGAGAACGAGACGCCGAACAGCGCGCGTACCGTCCCCTTCTCCGTTCGGAAGGAGACCTTCAGGCCGGAAACCGAGAGAAGGGGTTCCGTCATCGGAATCTCCGGGGCGGCGGAGCCGGTCGCATGCGCACACAGGAGGCCGCGGTGTCGGACCCCGGTTGCCGGCGAAGCGGCCGCAGGAGGGGGGCGCAGTGAGGTAAAGCGCAGCCGTGCAGGGCCACCGCACGGCGAGCCACGAACGGAGTCCCCCTCCGAGGCGGCGCAGCCGGTCGCATGCGGGCGCGCGAGTTCATCCGTCACCTTCCTCGCAAGCGGGGGTCCGCCGCGTCGCGGATCCCCTCGCCCAGCAGGTTGTACCCGAGGACCGTGAAGAGGATGGCGAGCCCCGGGTAGACGGAGAGCCACCAGGCGAACTCGATGTTGTCCTTTCCCGCGGTCAGGATGTTCCCCCAGGAGGGCGTCGGGGGCTGGACCCCGATCCCCAGGAAGGAGAGCGCCGACTCCGTGAGGATCGCGCCCGCCACCCCGAGCGTCGCAGCGACCAGGACGGGGGCCAGCGTGTTGGGGAGGATGTGCCGGAAGATGATCCGCCCGTCCCCCGCACCCTGCGCGCGCGCGGCCGCGACGAAGTCGCGCTCTTTCAGCGACAGCATCTCGGCGCGGACGAGGCGGGACACCCCCATCCAGCCGGTGAGGCCGATGACGACCATGATGTTGTAGATGGAGGGCTCGAGGAACGCGATGACCGACAGGATGAGGAAGAAGGTGGGGAAGCAGAGCATGATGTCGACGAATCGCATCAGGACCGCGTCTGCCACCCCCCCGTAGAACCCCGACAGCAGGCCGACGACGAGGCCGATGGCGGTGGCGATCCCCATCGCAACGAACCCCACCTTGAGCGAGATCCGGGCCCCGTGTGCCATCCGTGCGAGGACGTCGCGCCCCAGCTCGTCGGTCCCGAGGGGGTGGTCCGCGGACGGGGGCGAGAGGATCTTCAGGACGTCGATCCGGTTCGGGTCGTGGGAGGCGAAGACGCCGGGAAACGCGGAGACGACGAAAAAGAAGAGGACGACCGCCCCGCCCGCGGCCGCCAGCCGGTTCCGGACCAGCCGCAGGAGGAAATCCCGGAACATGGAGGGCGCGCTGGGCATCCGGGGTCAGCCCGTCTGGATCCGCGGGTCGGCCAGCGCGTAGCCGACGTCCGCCAGCAGGTTGCCGATGAGCGTCAGGAACGAGCCGATCACTAAGATCCCCATGATGAGCGGGTAGTCCCGCGACATGACCCCCTGGTAGAAGAGCTGCCCCATCCCCGGGATGGCGAAGATCGTCTCGAAGATGACCGACCCGCCGAGGAGGTCCGGGACGGAGAGGCCCAGGATGGTGATGACGGGCAGAAGTGCGTTGCGCATCGCGTGGCGGAAGACGACCTGCCGCTCCACGAGCCCCTTGGCCCTCGCGGTGGCGATGTAGTCCTGCCGGATCACCTCAAGCATGTTGGACCGCATGTACCGGGAGAAGCCGGCCAGCCCGCCGAACCCCGCGAGCAGGACCGGCAGGATCAGGTGGCGGGCGCGGTCCCAGAGCTTCCCCGCAAGGCCCAGCGACTCGTATTCCAGCGACACCAGCCCGGAGATCGGGAGCCACCCCAACTTGACCCCGAAAAGGATCATCAGGAGCAGCGCGAGCCAGAAGGTCGGGACGGCGAAGCCCGTGAAGACGGCCACCGTCGAGACCCTGTCGAACCAGGAGTCCTTCCGCACCGCGGAGTAGATCCCGATCGGGATCGCCACGAGGAAGATGAGCCCCATCGACAGGACGTTGATCGCCAGCGTCACCGGGATCCGCTCCCGGATCTTCTCGGAGACCTGCCGCCCGTCCGGGGCGAAGCTGGGCCCGAAATCCAGCGTGGCCATCCGGCCGAGCCAGCGTCCGTACTGGACGTGGACCGGCTGGTCGAGCCCGTAGTAGGCCTTGAGCCGCTCGCGCACATCCGCCGTGGCCCTCGGGTTCATGTCCGTGGCCACGCCGATCGGCCCTCCGGGGGCCATGTGCATGACGAGGAAGGAGACCAGGCTGATCCCGACGAGGAGCGGGATGGTCAGCAGGAGCCTGCGGGCGACGTACCGGAGCATCGCACCCCTACTTCCGGAAGGAGGTGTACTTCTGCTGCTCCTTCGGGACGAACCACTTGATGAAGTTGTACGAGATCCCGATCGGCGCCGGCTCGATGCCGTGGATCCGCCTGTGGACGGCCGGCAGGGAATCGGGGACGTACAGGAAGACGTACGGCAGCTCCTCAGCGAGGATCTCCTGGATCCGGAAGTAGGCCTTCCTGCGCTTCTCGACGTCGAACGTGCGGCGGCCTTCCTCCAGCAGCCGGTCAACCTCCGCGTTGGAATACCCCACGAAGTTGAGCTCCTTCGGGCCCGTCTTCCTCGAGCTCCAGATGTCGTACTGGTCGGGATCCGGAGTGACGCTCCACCCCAGGATCACCGCGTCGAATTTCCGCTTGTCGATGAACTCGTTGATGAACGCCGCCCACTCCACGGTACGGATCTCCATCTTGATGCCGACGCGGGCCAGGTTCTGCTGGAGGATGGCCGCCGCCTTGGACCGGCTCTCGTTCCCGGCGTTGGTGAGGACGGTGAAGGCGAATTTCTTCCCGCCCTTTTCCAGGAAGCCGTCGCCGTCCGCGTCCTTCCAGCCCGCCTCCGCGAGCAAAGCATTCGCCTTCGCCGGGTCGAATGGGAACTTCGGGACATCGGGATTGTAGACCCAGGTTCCCGGCTTGTACGGACCGATGGCCTCCTGCCCCAGGCCGAAGAGGACCCCCGCCACCATCTCCTTCTTGTCGATCGCGTGCGCGATCGCCTGGCGGACTTTCTTCTCCGCGAAGAAGGGATGGGAGAGGCGGAACCCCAGGTAGGTGTAGTTGAAGGCGGTGTAGCGGTACTTGTTGAACGATTTCCTGAACCCGGGGGTCTCGGTCTGACGGGAGTACTGGAGCGGCGTCAGGTTCATCGAGTCGATCCCGCCGGACGAAAGCTCCAGGAACATCGTGGCCTGGTCCGGGATGATGCGGGTGATGACGCGGCTCAGGTACGGCTTCCCCTCGAAGTAGTCCGGGTTCGCCTCGAAGACGATCTGCTGGCCGGGCTTCCACTCCACGAACTTGTAGGGTCCCGTGCCGACCGGGTGCGACTTGTTGAGCGGGCTTTTGGAGATGTCCTCGAACTTCTCCAGGAGGTGCTTCGGCAGGATCGACATCCCCCAGGAGGCAAGGGCGGGAGCGAACGGCTTCTCGTACTCCACGACAAAGGTGCGCGG
>CAYILU010000184.1:0-3409 GCA_964364235.1 uncultured bacterium
TGGCCGTGACGATGTCGCCCGGCTCGAAATCCTTCATGCCGAGGTCCGTGCTGAAGTCGTACTTCCCGCGCCAGGCGTAGCCCACCCCCAGCCCCGCGATCCAGTTCTCCCACGCCTTCGCGACGGAGATGGACGGGTTGACGTTGAACCCCTCGCCGAAGCCGTTGATCGAGACGAGCTCCGGGTCCATCAGGAGGACGAGGTCCTCCTGGGCGAGGTTGGTCTTCCCGGTAGGCAGGTTGAGGTCGAGCCCCAGGAGGACGTCCACGGGGAGCTTCCCGAGAATGGCGTAGGAGGAGGTGACCTTCGTGTCGAGGGCGCTCGAGAGCGTCCGGTTGGTCTGCCCGGCCCGGTCGAACTGCGTGTGCTGGATCCCCGAGAGCAGCCCGATGGTTAACTCCTGGTCCTTCACCTCGACCCGTACGGGGATATAGGCCTGCCGGCCGGTGCCGTCCTTCGTGTCTTTCCACCAGTCGTAGACGAATCCCGTCCGGAGCGACGGTTCGGCCGCGGGGGCGGCGGCCGCCGCGAGGGCCAGCGCGACGAACCAGATTGCAAGAGCGAGTGCGCGTATCTTCATCGGGTCCGTCCTATGGGAAGGTGACATTGATGTCCGGGTTCGACGGGATGTTGCCTGCCGGGTTGACGATCGTCCGGACCTGTTCCTTGGTGGTGATCCGATTGGTCAGGGAGGTGGCGTCCTTGAGGCCCTGAAGAACTTCGAGGGTGCCGGACGCACGGGGCTTCCGGCGCGGCACGAGGCCGCGGGCAAAGAGTTCCTCGAGGTTTTCCCCTGCCATGCAGACGCCGGGGTCTTCCTTGATGGCGGACTCGTAGAGATCGGCGGCCTTCGCGTAGTTCCCCCGGTCGCTCTCGTCGACCCCCCGGGAGAGGGCGAGGAGGGCGGCGGGGTTCTTCGAACACGGCTTCTCGAGGCGCTTGCGCACCTCGGGTGTCACCTCGACCTTGAGGAGCTTGATGGTCTCGAAGAGAAGGTCCTTCTCGATCCGGAAGATCTGGTCGAGGTCCCCCTGGGAGGCGGGTTGGCCGATCGTGCCGGTCGACGGAACATCGACGACCGTTTCCCGGACCGCGAGGGGGACGCCGCTCCCTTTCGCGATGTCCCCGACGACGATCCACCGGGCCTGAAGGATCTTCCCCACGCGCGGGGCGGTCCCGGGATCGACGAGCCCCGACGCCCCGAGCCCCAGCTCCTCCGCGAGCGACTGGAGCTTCACCCGCTCGACGACCTGCAGGTCGGGGACCTGGGACAGGTCGGTCACGAGCATGAGGGCGATCCCCTTCTGGAGGGGATCGAGTGCCGGCTGCCCCGTGCCGTTCCGGAAATAGAGAACGGCGACGGTGTTCTTCGCCTCCGCCGCGCCGAGGGTCTTCTCCTCGGAAACCGCTTTCTTCGCCCACGCCCGGTCTTCGCCCGTCACGACCTGTCCGGCCAGGGCCGCCGCCGCGTGGAGCGTGGCGAAGAACGCGAGGATCACCGATGCCAGGATCTTCGTCCGCTTCTTCATCGCGAGACTCGCTTCCTTGATCGTTGTAAGCAGCGTGTTCGTTCCGTCCTCAAATCACAAGGGATCGGATTCGAGAATGCCCATGGTTCCGCCGACGACGTACCGCCCGTTCCCGGCCGTCCCGCACCCGAGCCCGTAGAACGACGGGGGGACGCCGATCACAACGGACCAGTCCATCGCCCCGTCCGTCACGGGGGCCGTCGGCAGGAGGATATTGCCGTTCGAGTCGACGACGACGAACTGCCCGCCGCCGGATGTCAGGGTGAAACTGCTGTCCAGGGCCGGGAGGGGTACGGCGGTGGGGAGCCAGGTAACCCCCGCGTCCATCGAGTAGTAGGGCTGATCGCCGGCCAGTGCCAGGAAGACCCCCCCGGCGTAGGCGGCGCTGGAGTAATTCAGGCCGGCGGCGTTACGCACCTGCCAGTTTCTCCCGCCGTCGCTCGACGTGAGGAGAGCGTTGTCGCCCACGGCGACGAACGTCCCGTTGCCGTAGACGACGTCGTAGAGGGTCCCCGCGGGGGGGGGAGGGCTGACCAGGGTCCACCCCGCCGCCACGTTGTCCGACCAGTAGATCGCCCCGCCGTTCCCCACGGCCACGAAGGTCCCGCCGCCGAATGCGACCCCGTTCAGGGCGCTCCCGATCCCGCCTGCCTGCAGCGTCCACAGTGCGAGATTGTCCTGGGCGGCGGCATAAACAGTGGGAATCGGGGGGCCGACATACGAGGTGGGAATGAACAGACCTCCTACCGCAACGAATGTCCCGCTGCCGTACGCGATGTCGGTGACCTCGTTCGACGGGGGCGACAGCGTGGCCGGGCTCGTCCATGTCTCGCCGTCGGTCGAGACAAAGACGGTCCCGGGGTTCCCGCTGACGGCGATGAAACTCCCGCCTCCGAAGGCGATGCCGACGATCGTCTCGTCCCCACCGGTGTTGTAGACCTCCGTCCAGGTGTTGAGGCCGGGGTTCCCCGCCGCGATGCTCATCACGATGGGAAGGGTGAGCACGTCCTGGAGGACGTCGAAGACGGACAGGGACTGGTACCGGAGGATGCCCCCGCTGTCGTAGGCTTCCACCCGGAATGTCCGGGCCAGCCCCTTGGGGATGCTGAAGGTTTCGACGATCTGGGTCTTCCCGGCCGTGTCGACGGTTCGAACGACCGTCTCCATCCCTTCGCCGCTGATGGTGAAGACGACCCGCGCGACGGAGGGCGGGATCGCCCGCGGGGCCACCCCCGGAGCCATCGAGCCGGGTGCGGCCGTCGAAGAACCTGCGCCGATGCGAACCGTCACCTGCGACGTGCCGCCGGATGTCGCCATGCCGGATCCGCCGCAACCGGCAAGCAGGAGTAGCGACGCGGCGATCGCCAGGACCGCCAAACGGGAACAGGAGCCCCTTCTCATTGGTTGCCTCACTGTTTTGAAATCGGAATGGTGTTTGTCAATGGTGAGGAATCCCCGGGTTCCTGCGCCGTGGCGCCGGCTTTCCTGGAGGAGAAAAAGTATTGCCAAAGCGCCCGGGCAAGGATCACGATCGCGCAAAGCAGACTCGATCGAATCACCTTTCGAGGGCCCCCCCTTTCAGCGTAGCGCCCCCCCCGGAAGCAGGCCCGCGGCATGTGGTTCCCGAGAGGCTTGCCCCCGACGGCCGGAATCAAACGGAAGAACAGGTGAGTTTAATTTTCTAAGCATCCACGGGCCCGTTGTCAAGGTTTTTTCGACCAGGTTTTTTCGACCAGGCGGGGGCGGCGAAATTTAGGAACGTGTCAGGCGGCGACATGCCCTCCCGGGGAATAATTGATCACGATCCCACTTCCTATTGTTCGATACAAGACTTTCCGGATGTTGTAACATATGTTATTACGTTGGATGGGAGGGCCACA
>CAYILU010000185.1:0-3408 GCA_964364235.1 uncultured bacterium
GTCCGGTTGCAGAAGGCGCAGACGGAAAGCATCACGGGCACCTCCACGAGGACCCAGACCACCGTCGCCAGCGCCGCGCCGGATCCGGGCCCGTAGAGGGCGATCGCGGTGGCCACGGCCAATTCGAAGAAGTTGCTCGCGCCGATCAGGGCCCCGGGGGCCGCCACGTTGTGGGGGACCTTGAGCCATTTCATCAGCCCGTAGGTCAGCGACGAGTTGAAGTAGACCTGGATCAGGATCGGGACGGCGATAAGGAGTATATGAAAGGACCGGGCGGTGATGTTGTCGGCCTGGAACGCGAAGATGCACACCAGGGTGGCCAGCAGCGCGACGACCGTCACGGGATGGAGGACCGACAGGAACTTCTCGAACCATTCGCTTCCTTTGGCCCGGATCAGCCAGGTCCTCGAGACGACCCCGGCGGCCAGGGGGATGACGATGAAAAAGATGACCGCGTAGATGAGCACCATGAAGGGGACCGTCAGGGATGAGACCCCGCTGACGAGGAACTTCACCACCGGGGCGAACAGGACCAGCATGATCAGGTCGTTCACGGAGACCTGGACCAGGGTGTACGCGGGGTCCCCGTCCGTCAGGTAGCTCCAGACGAAGACCATCGCCGTGCACGGCGCGGCCGCGAGGATGATGGTGCCGGCAAGGTACTGGTCCGCCAGCTCCGGCCCGATCCACGGCAGGAAGAGGTGCTTGAAGAAGAGCCACCCGAAGAGCGCCATCGAGAACGGCTTCACCAGCCAGTTGACGACGAGCGTGACGATGAGCCCCTTGGGGCGTTTCCGGACGCCCAAGATCGAGGTGAAGTCCACCTTGAGCATCATCGGATAGATCATCAGCCAGATCAGCACCGCGATCGGGATGTTGATCTGGCTGTCCTTGCCGAACTCCATCTTCCTCAGGGCGTCGACCGCGGTGGGAAACATCTTCCCGGCGAAGATGCCGACCCCCATGCAGAGGGCGACCCAGAGGCTCAGGTACCGCTCGAACACGTTCAGCCGTTTCGTGGTCGGTGGTTCCGCCGGATGCGCAGAACGGGAATCGGTCATCCGCAGCAGCCCCCGCCCTTGCGGCCCTTCATCATCCCCATCATGGAAACCATGTTCGCCATCGGGGCGCCGCACTCCTCCGTGAACAGGGCGAACATCTCCCGGACCTTCCCCGGTTCCCGCATCATGTTCCCGCAGAAGACGGGCATGATCTGCCGGATCACGGCGGACTGGTCCTCGCCGGAAAGCGCATTGAACCGCTCCACGAACTCCTTCACAGTCATGCTCCACCTCCCTTGATCTGCGCCGCCCTCTCCGGAACGGCGAACGCGATGTTTTCCGCCCCGAGCAACTCCCTTCCCACCCGATCCAGCACATCCTTGCCGGCGGGCTCCGCTTCCAGCATGGGCACCTTGAAGATCGGGAGCCGGAACGTCTCCTCCGCCACCCGGAGGTAATGCTGCTGCATGAAATACCGGGACATCGCGAAGGAAGACGGGCAGTCCTTTTCATCGAGAATGAAATTCGCGATGACGCCCTGCACTTCGATCCCGGATTCCTTCAGCTCTTCCGCGGCCCGCTTCGCCTCGAAGATGGGGGTGTATTCCGGGTAGATCACGACGAAAAACGCGGTCGAATCGGGATCCTTCAGTCGGCGGAGCAGGGCGTCGAGCTTCCCCTTGGCCCCCGCCGCCGCGGCGTCGTCCTTCCGGACGGCCACCATCATCTCGACCTGCCGGCCGTAATCGTACGGAAGTTCGAGGAGACGCAGGGTGTGGCCCGTGGGCGCGGTGTCGAGGACGACGACGTCGAAGTCGGCCCGCTCCACCAGGGCGGAGAACTCCTCGAAGACCGCCATCTCCTCCGTGCAGGGGGACGAAAGCTCCTCCCGGACCACGGCGAGCATCTCGTCGGTGTGGCCGGACGCGGCCGCCCGGGAGAGGATCTTCGCCTTGTAGACCTCGACGCTGGCCTTCTGGTCGATCCGGGCGGCGAAAAGTCCCGGATAGCCCGGAACCGGCCGCACCTCGCTCGTCACCTCCGCCGACAGGACCTGCCCGATGTGGGCCGCGGGATCGGTGGTCGCCAGAAGGGTTCTTTTCCCCCCCCGCGCCAGTCGTGCCGCCAGTGCGCACGCCGCAACCGTCTTGCCTACCCCTCCCTTGCCGGTCAGGACGACGGTTTTTCCCTCCGCTCCCCCGTTCACCATCTTCCCGAGGACCCCCGGCGGCGAGAACCCCCGGAAGGGACGGGTCCCCGTGAATCCCCCGTGGAGGTAATCGGGCTTCTTGTCGAACGCGATGGCGGCGAACCGTCTCAGGGCGGAAAGTCCCTTGACTTCCCCGCCCTGGAGAGGCACCTCCAGGCGTGGATGGTCCAGCATCCCGGAAAGCCTGCGGACCTGCTCCCGCTGGGAAGAAGACAGGCTGTCGAACGGCCCGCCCGCCCCGGCCGGGATCATCCCGTTCACGACGATGCGGAAGTTCCCGATACCGAGCTCGCGCAGCTCGCCGCGGGCCCGGAACAGCTCGTCCACCGAGGTCCGCTCCGGACGACAAACCAGGACGAACTCCGTATCCCCGGGGTCCCGCAGCGCTGCGACCGCGCGGTCGTACTTCGCCTTGGCGCCCTGGATGGATGCAACCGGCCCGATGCACGTCTGGCCGGACCCCCTCGCGCTCTCCTCGATATGCCGGGACCAGTCCACGGGAAGCTTGAGCAGGCGGAGCGTGTGCCCCGTGGGGGCGGTGTCGAAAACCACGTGGTCATACTCCGTGTCCCCGAGGAAGTCGGTGAACCGGTCGAAGGAGGCGATCTCCACCGTGCAGGCGCTGCGGAACTGCTCCTCGAGAACCTTCACGACGTCCGGGGGGAGCACGGCGCGCAAGGGCCCCAACAGGCGATCCCGGTACTCCTGCGTGGCGGAATCCGGATCGATCTCGAGTGCGAAAAGGTTCGGCGCGATCTCCGTGACCCGGTGCCCGATGGGGCGCTCGAAGACGTCCCCCAGGTTGCTGGCCGGGTCCGTGGAGACGATCAGGGTCCTTTTTCCCGCGTCCGCCGTCCGCACGGCCGTCGCCGCCGCAAGGGTGGTCTTGCCCACCCCGCCCTTGCCCGAAAAGAACGTGTAACGGTGCATCAGCTGCTTCCTCCATTTATCGACAATTGCTGTGAACCCCTCTTCCTTCTCACCCGCAGCGACCGCCGCGGCCGGGAGGGCAACACCCGCCCGGAGCAGGCGTGCCTCCTCCTCCGCTTCCGACGGAAAAGCCGAAGAGCTGCTGCTCCACCTTCCTGCCGCCGCATAAGGGACAGCGGGGCTTCCAGGCCTCCTTTTCCCGGATGGACATCCGGACCTCGAACGGGCGGCCGCAGGCGCGGCACAGGTAGGCGTAGGTCGGCATCT
>CAYILU010000186.1:0-3376 GCA_964364235.1 uncultured bacterium
CCGGATCACGCACCGGAGGGCCGTTGCGAAGTAGCGGTTTCGCCCGGGGCCGCCGGCTTCCCGCGGCCCTGGGCATTTTACTGTTCGCCCTTGTTTCTCTTTTCGCCTTCCTGTACACCCTGCCGAAGGAGACCGTCCTCTCTCCCCTGCGCTCCGCCCTTGCCGACCGGGGGCTCGAATTCGGCTGCGAGGAGACGGGCTTCGTCTTCCCGCTCGGCCTCCGTTGCGGCAATGCCGTGATCTCCCCGCGCGGCGGAAGCCCCCTCTCCCTCGACACCGTCGTCGCGGCGTGGGAATGGACGGGCCTGTTCCAATGGCTCCCGTTCCACCTGAGGGCGGTCCGGGGGCCCGCGTCGGTGGACATCCGGACCTCCCCGATGATCTCGAACCCCGGGAAGGTCCGCCTGCGCCTCCTGCGGGTCGGCTCGGAGGATCTCGGGGCGCTTTTCCCCACCTCGGCCGGGACGGGCTTCCTGATCGATTCCGCCGAATTACAATGGAAACGGGCAGGCAACGGCTCGATTTCGGGTGCCGGCGAGGGGTCTCTCTCCTGGCTCCGGTTCCCGATACCCGCGGAGAACTCCCCCGTGACCGAGGCGGAGCTTCGTGACGTCAGGCTGAAGTTCAGCATCCGCGAGGGGACGCTCCTGATATCCTCCCTCACGGGGACCTACGAAGGGGCCGACGTCGAGGGGACGGGGGAAATCTCCCGCTTCCTGACCCCATCCCGCTCCGCGATCACCTTCCATCTCCGGATCCGGAACCCGATGGAGGGAAGGATCGCCACCCTTTTTAACCTGGTGGCGAAAAATGCCAAGAATGCTACCCTGAGAATCAGCGGAACGCTCCAGGCGCCGGCCGGGGAGTTCCAGTTCTTCTAGGAAGGTGGAATGAAGAGCCTCGGTGTCTCCATCTCCCGTGACCGGATCTCGGCCCTCCTCTGGGAGCAGACGCTTTTCTCCTCGAGGGTCGTCTTTTCCTGCGCGGTCCCCTGCGGGGAGCCGTACGGCGGATTCGAAGGCGCCGCGCTGCTCGCGGAGGAGATCCGCAAGGGAACCGGCGAACCGAACCTTCCGCCCGTCGTGCTCTCGCTCCCCCCTTCATGGACCTACCTGCGCCAGGTCGAGCTTCCCGTCCCGGACCTCCAGCGGGCGAAAAAGATCCACGTCGCGGACCTCGAGGGGAACCTTCCGATCGAAGACGAGCAGATCCTCTCCGACCTGATGCCCTCGCCGCCCGGGCATGCCGGCCGCTTCCTGGCCGTCGCCGCGCGCAAGGACACGGTGGAAAAATCGGTGGCGTCCTTTTCGGAGGCTGGATTCCGCGTGGACCGCGTCGTCACCGACCACGCCTCGATTCTCTCCGCCGTCCTCTCGGTGGCGGGGCTTCCGGAAGGGATCCTCCTCTCGACTCTCTCCGACATCGTCGTCCTCCGCGTGGAGGGAGGGGCCGTTTCCCGGGCTCGCCAGTTCCCGGCCGGGATGGCGTCCGACCCCGAAGGGATGCGGAAAGAGTGGGAGGGGCTTGCGGAAGGGGGTACCGGCGCGCTGCCGGTAACCATCCTGGGGGAGGTTCCGGCCCCGCTCTCCGAGGCGCTCGCCGCCGCAACCCGATTCACCCCCCCCGCCGGCGTCGAGGAGGGCTGCATCCTGGCCTACGGCGCCGTGCTCACGCCTTCCTGGCAGAAAGAGCTCGGCGGCTTCTCCCTCCGGACCTCCGCGGAGGCGGAATCGGAAAGGGACCGGGCGAGGCTCCGGGTCCGGGTCGCCGCGATCGCGGCGGGGGTGGCGGCGATCTTCGCCGTGGGAACGCTCGAGGTCGCGCAATGGGCCGAGGCGAAAAAAGTCGCGATCGTCCGCGCGCAGATCCGGAAGGAGTTCTCCGAGGCCGTCCCCGGCGTGAAGGTGGTCGTGCAGGAGACCGCGCAGATCCGGGAAAAGATCCAGTCGCTGCGCCGCCACCAGAAGGAGCTGGGGGCCGATTCCCCCGCCCTCTCCGTCCTTCTGGCGAGGATTTCCCAGGCCCTTCCCCAAAAAACAAACATCTCCGTGAGGGAAATCTCCTTCGACGCGGGGAGGGTGCGCCTGGCCGGAGAGGCGGGCTCCGCCCAATTCGTCGAGACGTTCCGTTCCTCCCTCGCGACGGCGTCCGGCCCGGAGGCGGTCGTGACCGTCCAGGAATCCCGGGGAAGCGCGAAGGGCGGGAGCGTCCGGTTCACGATCCTCATCGAAAAAGGGAGCAACGGCCGTGCTTCGTAGCCGCGAAAAGGTGTTCGTTTTCCTCGGCGGAGCCGCGGCGGCGCTCATCCTCCTGTTCACGTTCGTGGTGGTCCCGGGAGTGGCCAAGGTGAGGAGCCTCTCACGGGCGTATTCCCAGGCCGGCAAAGACCTGGCGGATCTCCGGAACATGCGTCCCGAGCTGGAACGCATCGACCGGGAAGTGCGGCAGAAGAGCGGGCGCGTCACGGCCGCCTCCAACGCGTCGGAATCCCCCCTCGCGCGCCTGACCGCGTCGCTCCAGGAGGCCGGCTTCCCGCAGGCGGCGTTCAGCCTGAAGTCCGGCGGGGTCAAGGACGGCGAGTTCCAGCGCGAGGAAACCTTCGACCTCAAGATCGAAAACCTCACCTACCTGGAGGCGCTCCGCCTGGTCACGAGGCTGGAGAACGGTCCGCTCCCCGTCGTCATCCGCTCCGCGCAGCTCAAGAGCAGGTACGACGACAGCAAGTACCTCGACACCACGTTCCGGATCGGGTTCCTCCATCCGTTGAGCCGATGACCCGCAGGTTCGCGGCCTTTCTCCTGATCGCGTTTCTGCTCCCGGCCGGATGCAAGGAGGAAAAGCCCAAAGTCCTGCTCACCGCGGAAGACAACGCGATCCTGCGGGAGAAGGCGGACGAAAAGATCGGCCTCATCATCACGCAGAACCTTCCGGCGCTGTTCGCGGGCGTCGTGGTCTTCAGCTCGGACGCCTTCATGTACCAATCACAGATGCTGGACCGGGCGAACATCTCCGTGCTGAACGTCTATGGCAACGCCGCCATCCTTCTCCTCAACAGCCCGGACATCCCCCCTTTGCTCAAGGAACCGTCGGTGAAGAAGATCCACTACCTCTGCCGGCAGGCAGGGCTCGCGCGGCTCGACCCCGCCTTCGAGATGAACCTGATGCGCCGGTTCGGGGAGGGGCAGGGCGACGACCCGTTCACCCTCCTGATCCGGTTCCGGGAGCCCCCGGACGAGAAGGACGAAACGCTCATCGAAGGCGCCGGCTTCACGATCATGGACAGGACGGGCCTCGTCTGGACCGTCGACGGCCCCACGGCCTCCCTGTACCGGCTCCTGGAGAGCGACCGGATCATCTATTACGAGAAGGCGTCCAG
>CAYILU010000187.1:0-3374 GCA_964364235.1 uncultured bacterium
GGGCAAACCCCCTGGAGGTGGTCGAATGGACTGGATGGCGTTGAAGAAGTACGTGCCCGCGAACGCCGCGGCGAAGGTCCCGAAGGACCACCCCGCATGCCCCCTTAACGGGCATGACGTATTCAAGGCCCTCTCCCCGCACAAGGTGATCGTGATGGCCTGCAACATCCGGATTCCCTCCGTGATCCCGGGGATCATGAGGGCCGCCGCCGAGCTTTCCGCGATCGTGGCGTTCGAGCTCGCCAAGACGGAAGGGAACGTGGACGGCGGCTACACGGGAATGAACCCGGAGGTTTTCGTCTCCACGATCCTCTCCTGCGCGAAGAAGGTGAACTTCACCGTCCCGTTCCTCATCCACGGCGACCACATCACGGTCAAGAACACCTCCGACAAGGAAATCGGGGAGGCCCGGGCGCTGATCGCGGCCGAGCTTGCCGCCGGGTACACCTCGTTCGCGATCGACGCCTCCTTCAACCCGATCCCCGACAACGCAAGGATCACGGCGGAACTCTCCGGACCGATCCGCGAACGGGGCCTGGGCCTCGAGGTGGAGGTCGGCGAGATCAAGTCCGCGGGGACCGAGTCGACCCTGTCCACCGTGGAGGAGGCTGTCGAACTGATGGAGCGCCTTTCCGCCGCGGGCGTCGCGCCGGACCTGCTCGCGATCAACAACGGATCGAAGCACGGAAACTACCTGGAGGGGGAGAAGATCTTCATCGACCTCGAGAGGACGGGCCGGATCCACGCCGCGGTGCGCGGGAAGTTCGGCGTCGACATCGCCCAGCACGGGATCACCGGGACGCCGCTCCACCTGATCGGCCGGTTCGCCGATTACGGCATCCGCAAGGGGAACGTCGGCACGCAGTGGCAGAACATCGCCCACGCGGGGCTGCCCCCGGCGCTGATGCAGAAGATGCGCGACTGGGCGAAGACTTCGGCCAAGGACATAAAGCTAGCGACGAAGCAGTTCAAGCCTGAGATCGACGCGATCCCGGCGGAATACGCGGAGAAGATCGAGCGGGCGGCCCACGGGGAAGCGCTGCAGCTTTTCCGGGCGTTCCGCGCCGAGGGGACGGCGAAGATCGTCGCCGATACCCTCGCCGCCAGGGCGTAAGAAGCGGATTGCGCATCATCGCGGGGAAATGGCGGGGGAGGCCCCTGCGAGCCCCGAAAGGTTTCACGGTCAGGCCCACGTCCGACCGGGTCCGGGAAGCGATCTTCGACATCCTGGGGGACCGCGTGGCAGGGTCCGCGACGCTGGACCTGTTCGCGGGCAGCGGGGCGCTCGGCCTGGAGGCCCTTTCCCGCGGGGCGCCTTCCGCGGTTTTCGTCGAGTCGGACCCGGGGGCGTTCGGGATCCTGCGCGGGAACATCGAGTCGCTGGGGGCCCCGGGGGCGGAGTCGCTCCACCTGGATTACCGGCAGGCGTTGCGCCGGCTGCGGGCCCGGGGGATGCGGTTCGACCTCGTGTTCCTCGATCCCCCCTACGGGAAGGGGATGGCCGCCGAATCCGCGGCGGGGCTTGGCCGCGCGGGGCTTCTGGAGTCGGGGGCCACGGTGGTGGTGGAGGAGGCGGCCCGGACGCCGGACGCCGTTTTCCCGGAGGGGTGGGAGGCGGTCGCCGACCGGCGGTACGGGGACACCAGGGTCATGATCTTCGACGTATCCCCCTGATCGCGCCGTCTCCGGATATCTCGCAAAGGAGCAAAGATGAAAACGATCGCAGTGTACCCGGGCTCGTTCGACCCACCCACGTACGGGCACCTCGACATCATCGACCGGTCCTCCCGGGTGTTTTCCCGGGTGATCGTCGCGGTGGCCATGAACGTGCGGAAGAACGTCCTGTTCACCACGGCCGAGCGGAGGGCCATGCTGAAAAAGCTCACGCGCTCCTACTCCAACGTGGAGGTGGACTCCTTCAAGGGGCTCCTGATGCGCTACGCGGCGGACAAGGGGGCGCACGTGGTGGTCCGGGGCCTCCGGGCCATCTCGGATTTCGAGTACGAGTTCCAGATGGCCCACATGAACAAGAAGCTCGCGCCCGAGGTGGACACGGTCTTCATGATGACCGGGGAGCGGTACTCCTACATCAGCTCCAACATCGTCAAGGAGATCGCCGGGTTCGGGGGAAAGATCGACGACCTGGTCCCCGCG
This sequence comes from uncultured bacterium, assembly GCA_964364235.1. Lineage (GTDB taxonomy): Bacteria > Desulfobacterota > Deferrimicrobia > Deferrimicrobiales > Deferrimicrobiaceae > JAKALO01. The sequence goes on from CAYILU010000187.1 coordinate 2,155, forward strand.
CAGGTTCGGGAGCGGGTATTGGGGAAGATGGGGAAGCGCAGGAAATCCTAAAAAAACAACCGCATCCGTGGAAAGGAGCAAAACATGTTGAAGCTTGCAGGAAGGGTGGGAAAGATCAAGCCGTCGCCGACGCTGGCGATCACGAGCAAGGCGAAGGCGATGAAGGCGCAAGGGATCGACGTGGTCGGATTCGGTGCGGGCGAGCCGGACTTCGACACCCCTGTCCATATCAAGGAGGCCGCGAAGAAGGCCCTCGACGAAGGGTACACGAAATACACCCCCGTGCCGGGTTCCCCGGAGCTCAAGGACGCGATCATCGCGAAGCTTTCGCGCGACAACGGCCTCGAGTACAAGCGGGAGAACATCATCGTTTCGCTGGGCGCCAAGCACTCCATCTACAACGTCGCGCAGGCGTTCTTCGACAGGGGGGACGAGGTCATCGTCCCGGCGCCGTACTGGGTCTCCTACCCGGACATCGCCCTGCTGGCCGGCGCAAAGCCCGTGATCGTCGAGACCGCGCAGAAGAACGGGTTCAAGATGACCGCCGCGCAGCTCGACAAGGCGATCACCCCGAAGACGAAGTGCGTGGTGCTCAACAGCCCCTCGAACCCCACGGGGTCGGCCTACACGAAGAATGAGCTCGCGAAGCTCTCGAAGGTGATCGTCAAGCGGAACATCACCGTCCTCTCCGACGAGATCTACGAGAAGCTGGTCTACGACGGGTTCGAGTTCGTGAGCATCGCCTCCCTTGGCGAGGAGATCAAGAAGCGCACGATCCTGGTGAACGGCCTGTCCAAGGCCTTCTCGATGACCGGCTGGCGGATCGGCTACACCGCTGCGGACAAGGACCTCGTGGCGGCGATGAACAACATCCAGAGCCAGAGCACGAGCAACCCGGTGTCGTTCTGCGACAAGGCGTCCATCGCGGCCCTCAACAGCCCGCAGGACTTCATGAAAGAGTGGGTCGCGGAGTTCGACAGGCGGCGTCGCTACATCGTCGACCGGCTGAACGGAATCCCCGGCGTCTCCTGCCTCCTCCCGCAGGGGGCGTTCTACGTCTTCCCGAACTTCGCGAAGGTGTACGGGAAGAAGACCCCCTCGGGGAAGACGATCGGAAACTCGACCGACCTGGCCGCGTATCTGCTCGAGGAGCACAAGGTCGCGTCGGTCCCGGGCGTCGCCTTCGGGGAGGACGCCTGCCAGCGGCTCTCCTACGCGAC
>CAYILU010000188.1:0-3366 GCA_964364235.1 uncultured bacterium
CCCGGAAGGCGCACGCAACGGGAGGGTCCGGCGGAGTCGCCGCAGGAGGGGGGCGCAGTGAGGTAAAGCGCAGCCGTGCAGGTCCACCGCACGGCGAGCCACGAACGGAGTCCCCCTCCGAGGCGGCGCAGCCGAATGGTGAGTCCCGGAGGCGCAGCGACTTCCGGAATTGGCGGTTGGATACGTTGCCGTATTGATGAAACGGAGGCGTGTTACGAGGTCGAGAGGGATTCGGAGATGAGCCCCGCCGTCTTTTCGCGCCGCTCGCCGTCGCGGGCGGAGACGATCCCGGCCATCCGCTCCTTCCAGGGATCGATGCGGAACGAGGAGCGGTCCCCCACGTACGCGTCGATCAGCGCCCGGTAGAACCGGACCATCCTTCCCACGAGCGGAACGGAGTATTCCCGCCCCTGGATCTTGATCGTGTCGACCCCGAGGTCGATCAGGGACGGGATGTCGTCGACCAGGAAGTACGCCTGGTTGGGCAGCACCAGCCTCTCGACCTCCGTCTCCCCGTCCTCCCCGACCCGGTCCCACTCGGCGAGGCATACCCGGTAGCAGAGCCCGCCGCGGTTGGGGCTGCCGAGGAAGTGGTTCTTCCCCTCCGCGTCGATCCGCCATTCCTGGCGGGTGTAGCTGCTCATCGTGCAGCGCCCCAGCAGCGTGTAGCAGGTGGTGGCGTGGACGAGGACCTCGAGCCCGACCCCGACCTCCTCCCGGATCCTGCGCATTTCCTCCGGCCCCATCCGGCACTCGGCGACTATCTGGGTGGCGCCGGCTTCCTTGTAGAACCAGGCGTCGTCGGGGTTGATGATCGTGCAGCCCACGCTCGCGTGGATCTGGATACCGGGGAAGCGGCGGGACAGCTCCCGCATCGCCCCCACATCGGTGAGGATGAAGTCGCGGATCCCCGCCGAGGTAAATTTCTCCACCTTGGCCAGCAGCAACGGAATCTCCCGGGATGCGGGCAGGGTGTTGAACGCCACCCGAAGGACTTTTCCCAAAGACCTGGCGTATTCCGCGGAGACCAGGACCTGGTCGTCGTCCATCTCGTACTGGGCCCGCCGCCGGCTCCAACCCTTGACGCCCACGTAGACCGCGTCCGCGCCGTTGTCGAGGACCGCCCGCACCATCTCGGGCGTCCCGCCGGATGCCAGAAGTTCCGCCATTCCCCCTGCCCTCCTCAAGGCGTAAAGCAAAGGAAACCACCGCAAGTTGGAATTATAATACGGAGTTACCCTCTTGTAAAACGGAGCCGACGTAAAGCTTCCCGGTCTTGCCGAAGTGGTACCCGTTGCACAGCCCGACGTGGGCGTGGCGCCGCACGGTATCGGCCCACTCCGGCCGCATCTCGTAAGTTCCCCCGGACGCGGCCAGATCCAAGGCTTCCCGGTAGACCCCGCCGATCTCCGAACGGTATGCGGCCGATTCGTGAAGACCCTCGATCCTGAAGACGGAGAACCCCGCGGAAAGGAGACCCGGAAGGTGCTCCAGCATGCACATGTCCCGTCCGCTCAGGATCCCCTTCCCCACCGTTTTGAGCACCCATCCTCCTTCGCGCCCCTTCCCCTTCCCGGGTTGCGAGCCGCTTCGAAGGGCAGGCTCCCGGCTGGTCAGCCAGTGGTCCTTCCGGCAGGCCGAGGGGCAGTTCGTGTCGGCGTCCTCGGCTTCCGTCAGCAGGGAGCACCGGTCCGTCACCCCGAGAGGGATCTTCCCGTGCGCGAGGACCTCCACCTCGATTTCCGCTTCCCGCGCGATGATCTCCATCTCCTGCAGGCTGACCTCGGCGTTCGGCCGGACCCGGACGGCGCCGTACTCCCGCATCACCTTCGCTCCCAGGTGCGTGTAGACGTTGGCGTACGCCCCCATGTGCGCCGGCAGCGGGGTTCCCTTCTCCCGGAGGATCCTCAAGACCCCCATGTTGTGGACCTCGAGCGCCTGGGCGCCGGCCCGGCTTGCGGCCTCGATGAGGCGCTCGACCTGCGGGAGGTCCCGCCCCCGGGGCGCGGCGGGGGAGGTGACGTAAACCTTTTTTCCCGCCGCGCGCAGCGACGACACCGCCCCCGGGAGAAGCGCGAGCTGTTCGGCGTAGTTCCCCTCGACCCGGCGGCAGTACGGGTTGCCCAGGCACACCGCATCGTAAGGGGCAAGGTCGGTGCCGTCAAGCTCCCGGGGGGACGATACGCTGACGACAAGCTCTGTTCCTGGCAAGGAGACTCCGCGAGAGAATCGGGAAGGGGGCCTACCTTCCGCCTTTCTTGAGATCGATGAGGATGAGTTTGATGACGGACTTGAGCGTCTCGAAAACACCGACCCCCGTCGTGGCAACCGCCTCGAACTCCGGGACGTTCCGCGAATTGAGGAGGGCGTGAAGCTCCGAGACGGAAGCGGCCTGCGGGAGGTCCCGCTTGTTGTACTGCAGCACCATGGGGATCCGGTCGGCGTCGTACCCCTGCTCCCGCAGGTTGATCCGCAGGTTTTCGAGGGACTCCACGTTCGAGTCCATCCGGGTCAGCTGGGAATCCGCGCAGAACACCACCCCGTCCACGCCGCGAAGAATCAGCCGGCGGCTGGCGTCGTAGAACACCTGGCCCGGGACCGTGTACAGGTGGAAGCGGGTCTTGAAGCCCCGTATCTCCCCGAGCGACAGCGGGAGAAAGTCGAAGAACAGCGTCCGCTCGGTTTCCGTGGCGAGGGAGATCATCTTCCCCCGCGATTCCGGGTTCATCCGCTTGTAGATGTACTGGAGGTTGGTGGTCTTGCCGCAGAGCCCCGGACCGTAATACACGATCTTGCAGTTGATCTCCCGGGAGGAATAGTTGATGAAGGACATTATTTGAACAGGCTCTCGATGTCGTCCTCGGTGAGCTCCTCGATGCCATTCTCCTCCTGGTTCTCCGCTTTCGCGTCGACCGCCTGGAGGATCCTCTCCAGTTCCACGGAGGCCCGGCGCACCCTCAGCCGGACGAGCCCCACGGAGGAGCGCCGGTCGAAGATTACCACGAGGATGAGCCGGTTGGCGACCACGGAAATGTGCATGTTGTCCCGCTCCCCCTCGTGGAAAAGGATCGAAAACTCCTTCTCCCCGATGAGGGAGGCCAATCCCCCGGTTGCCGCGATATTCCCGGCGGCCAGCGAGGCCAGCGAGGTGGTATCGAATTCCTCGGTCTCCCCGGCGGTGGCCAGGAGGGAGCCGTTCTTGTCGACGAGGAATACGACCTTCGCGTAGGCGTCCGCGAGGAGCTTTTTCAGGACGACCTGGAAGTCGCGATATTCCTTGTCGTGGAGGATGAAATTCCCCTGCGCCATAGGCGAAAAGATACCACAGGGGGTCTCATAACGAAAGACGGAGACTTCTTGCCGCCC
>CAYILU010000189.1:0-3337 GCA_964364235.1 uncultured bacterium
GCAGAGGACTGCAAATCCTTCATCCCCGGTTCAAATCCGGGTGCCGCCTCCATTCCTCCTTCTCCCGAACACAAAAACAGGGACGTTCTTAAAAAGTTGGAAGTGTCTTTACGCTGCGTCTGTGAACGAGTTTTTAAGAACGTCCCTGTTTTTGTGATATGTTTCACGTGGGTGCGCCCGGGTGGCGGAACTGGCAGACGCACGGGACTTAAAATCCCGAGGCTGAATAAGCCGTGGGGGTTCAATTCCCCCCCCGGGCACCACAGGGTTCAACCCTGTCAAGGGCATATTCCATTCGCAAGGAGGATCCCATGTCCAGAACCATCCGTTTCATCTGCCTGATCCCGATGCTCGTGTTCGCCCTGGTCTTCATGGGAGCGGCCAAGGACGCGCAGAAGGCGGCCCAGCCCGCCAAACCCAAGGTTCCGCCGGTCAACGCGAAGATCGGGGTGATCTCGATCATCACGGGCCAGGGCGCGGGGTACGGCGAGGCGATCACGAACGGGTTCAAGCTCGCCAGAGACGAGGTGAACGCCAGGGGGGAAGTGAAAATCGAGCTGGTCATCGAGGACTCCTCCGGGAAACAGGAGCAGGCGCTCGCCGCGGCCCAGAAGCTCATCAACTCCTCCCAGGTCGTCGCGATTCTGGGCCCCACTCTCTCCACGGAGATGAAGGTGGTGGGACCGGAAGCCAACGCGAGCGGCGTCCCCATCATGGGGACTTCGACCACCGCCGCCGGGATCACGCAGATCGGGAAATTCGTCTTCCGGAACTCTCTCCCGGAATCGCTTGCAATCCCCGCTTCCGTCAAGAAGGCAGCGAAGAAGTACAACATCCGGAAGGTGGCGATCCTCTACGGAAACGACGACGTTTTCACCAAGTCCGGCTTCGACTCGATGAAGAAGGCGTCCGAGGACCTGAAGCTCGACATCCTGACCGTCGAAACGTTCCAGAAGGGGCAGTCGGACTACAAGGCCCAGCTCACCAAGATCAAGAGCATGAACCCCGACGCGGTATTCTGCTCGGCCCTTTACGAGGAGGGGGCGGTCATCCTGTCGCAGGCGCGGAAGATGGGGATCAAGGTTCCCTTCGTCGGAGGGAACGGCTTCAACTCCCCCAAGGTCATCGAGATCGCGAAGGAGGCGGCGGAAGGTCTGGTGGTCGCCACGCCCTGGTTCGCCGACAGGAACACCCCGAAGGTGAAGTCCTTCGTCGCCCGGTACGAGAAGGCGTACGGGAAGAAGCCGGACCAGTTCGCCGCGCAGGCGTACGACGCCCTCTACATCATGGCGGAGGCGCTCAAGAAAGCCGGGAAGGCGGACCGGGGCCTCCTTCGGGATTCCTTGGCGGGGGTGAAGAACTTCGACGGGGTCCTCGGGAAATTCTCCTTCGACGCGGAGCGGGACGTCGTCATGGAGCCCAACGTCCTGATCATCCAGGGCGGGAAGTTCCGGATGTTCCAGTAGGCGCATCCGGCGGCGGAGCGGGTCGTTGTTCGCGGAGCAGCTGATCAACGGCATCACCCTGGGCGGCATCTACGCCATCGTCGCGCTCGGATACACGCTCGTCTTCGGCGTCCTGGACATCATCAACATGGCCCACGGCGAGATCTTCATGTTCGGGGCGTTCGTCGCGATGCTGATCGTCACGAAGGCGCACGCCCCGCTCGGGCTCGCCTTCCTGGGAGCAATCGGGGCGGCCGCCGCCATGGGGTACTTCCTGGAGCGGTTTGCGCTGCGGCCGCTGCGGGGGAGGCCCGGCGGCTCCCAGCTGGCCCCGCTCATCAGCACCATCGGCGTCTCCATCATCCTGGAGAACGTCGCCCACAAGTTGTTCGGGGCCGGGAACCACCTCTTCGAGACCCCCTTCGCGGAGATCAAGTTCGAGGCGGGGGGGGTCACCGTCTACCTCGTGCAGGTCGTGATCCTGGCGATCTCGATCCTCCTCATGGCCGGACTGTCCCTGTGGCTCCACAAGACGCGTGCCGGCAAGGCGCTGCGGGCGACGGCGGAGAACCTGGAGACCGCCGGCCTGCTGGGCGTGGCCACGAACCGGATCATCACCGCGACGGTCGTCCTCGCCTCCGCGATGGGGGGCGTCGCGGGGGTCCTGGTCGGCATGTCCTTCAATTACATCAACAACCAGATGGGGCTCTCGATGGGACTCAAGGGCCTGGCAATCATCATCTTCGGAGGGATGGGCAGCGTCGGCGGCGCAATGGCGGGGGGGCTCATCCTCGGCCTCTCCGAGACGTTCCTCGTCGCCTACGGGAACTCCGGGTACCGCGACGCCATTGCCTTCATCGCGATCATCGTCGTGCTCCTCGTCAAGCCGCAGGGGTTGTTCGGGCAGGCGCTGCCGGACACCCAGCGGTAACGCCATGCTCTTCGAGTGGCTGAACCCTTACTACCTGCAGATCGCGTCCTTCATCCTGATCAACGTCATCCTGGGCGTGAGCATCTACGTCACTCTCGCCACGGGACAGCTATCCCTGGGGAACGCCGGGTTCATGAGCATCGGGGCGTACACCTCCGCCCTCCTCACTACCGCCCACGGGTTCCCGATGGCCGCGGGGATCGTCCTGGGATCCCTCCTGGCGGGCGTCGCGGGGGTCCTCGTGGGGATCCCCGCCCTGCGGCTCCGGGGAGTCTACCTCGCCATCGCGACGCTGGGGTTCGGGGAGGTGGTCCGGGTCGTGTTCATCAACTGGGAGTCCCTCACCGGCGGCGCCGTCGGGATCGCCGCGATCCCCCAGATGGGGAGGGAGATCCTGGCGACGCTCCGGAACGCGGGCTTCTCCCCGGAGTCCCTCGGCTTGAGAAGCAATCAGTTCATCAGCCTGACCGTCTTTCTCCTCCTGCTGGCGATCACGTCGGCCGTGATCTTTTTTTTCCTGCGCCTATCCTCCTCCCGGGTCGGCAGGGCGTACAGCGCCATCCGGATGGACGAGGCGGCCGGGGAGGCGACGGGGATCGATACCACCTATTACAAGGTCCTCGCCTTCAGCCAGGGCGCCCTGCTCTCGGGGTTCGCCGGGGCCCTGTACGCCCACGCCACCTCCTACATCAGCCCCGCGGACTTCACCTACCACCGGGCGGTCGAAATCCTCGTCTTCGCCGTCTTCGGAGGCAGCGAGCACCTCCTGGGGCCCGTCTTCGGCGCGATGTTCCTGACCGTGGTCCCGGAGGTCCTCCGGTTCGTCAGCGACTACCGGCACATCCTTTACGGGACCCTGCTGGTCCTCATGATGGTCTTCCGGCCCCAGGGGGTGATCGACCCTCCCCTGCTGAAGCGTCTGTCGGGCGGCAACACCGCGGAGAAACGCTGAATGGCCCGG
>CAYILU010000190.1:0-3333 GCA_964364235.1 uncultured bacterium
AGACTCCCTCCGCGGGGGCGAACACGGTCCCCGCCACCCCGCTCGACCCCGCCTTCGCGGCGCCTTTCGGGACCGCGCACCCCGTCAGAAGCCCGATCCCCATTCCCAGAACAGCGGCTGTCGCGATCCCGGCGAGCAACCGGACGGGGCGAAACGGCGCAGGACTTTCCATCCGTGGAACCTCCCTCTCCCTACCGGGGCAAACCCCGGGATGTAATCCGGAAGACGATCCGGATGTCGTTCGACAAGTCGTTCCCCTTACCGATACAGGTTGTAGGGGGGGATCATTTTCCCGGAGGCGTCGCGGTAGAGGATGTGGTCCCCCGTGATGTTCTCCAGCGCCCGCGCCGACCACTCCCTCACGTTCGCGTCGGGATGCTCGAGCGTCCTCCGCAGCGCCGCCTCTGCGGGCGCGGCCAGCAGGATCCCCAGCGACCACGCGCACTCCACCTGTACCCCGACGTCGCCCTCCTCGAGCCAGCGCGCAAGAGGGGCATACGATTTCGCCGTTCCGCATTTGCCGAGCGCGCGCGCCGCGGCCCCCTGGATCACGGGGTCCTTTTCGTTGTCCAGCACGTCGAGGATGACCCCCTCGGCCCGCGTGTCCTCGATGTCCTCGAGGGACCGGAGCATCGCCTTCCTCGCCCTGCCCGTCGAGGAGGGAAGCGCGGCGATCAGCGACGGGGTCGCCTTCCTGCCGATGTTGATCAGGGCGCGCGTCGAACTCTTGACCACCCCCTCGTTCCTGTCGGAAAGGGCGGCGATCAGGACGGGGATCGAGGAGGGATCCTTGATCTCCCCCAGCGCCCACGCAGCCACGTACCGCCGCTGCCGGTCGCTCCGGAGAAACGCGGTCAACTTCGGGACCGCCTCCTTCGCACGAAGTTCCCCCAGCAACCCGGCGGCCAGCTCGTTCTTCCAGGGCTCGGAATCTTCCAGTGCGTCCAGCAACGGGGGGACCGCCTTGCCCTTAAGCGTCGTCACGAACCGGACGAGCCGCTCGTTGTCCTCCGTCAGAAAGAACGGCAGGAGCGCCCGGATCTTCTCGGGGTCCCCCGACTTCGCCTCCGCCATCGCCGCCTGCGCCCCCTTCGACAGGGGCGTCCCCGGGAACGCCGTGTGAAGGCCCGTGTCGGAAGCCCGCACTCCGGCGCTCCGCATGGGAGAGGTGCAGGAAGCAAGCAGCAGAAGATAAGCCGCACCCGCCAGGAGACCCGGGGCGGACTTCATGACACGCCTCATCGGACCTGCCCCGTTCCGGCGGCTTCGCCACGCGGACCGGCATCCCGGATCGGAGACGGGACTTCTTCCGTGAAGTCCACCACGTCGATCGCATACTCCTTGTCGCCGAATCCTTCGTACCGGACCGGGCCGAACTTCTTCCCGTCCAGGATCTTCCCCATCGTTCCCTTGGAGGGGTCGCGGTCGGCGTCCGCTCCCCAATAATTCCCCCGCGCCAGCACGCGCTTGGGGAATGGGGCATTCTGCGCCGTCAAACCGACGTTCCGGGACCCGCGCCTCGCCGCCTCGGCGCCGGCAAGCACCAGGGAGCCCTCCCGCTCCTCCCAGTCCCCGGACTGGAACTTCTCCAGCCGGACACTCATGTCGTTCCGATCGAAATTGTTCCCGAAAATGCGGGGGTAGGACGAGTAGTTGACCACGACCGCGTTGCGGTTATGGAGGAAGAGGTTGTGCTCGATCGCCGCGTGCGACTTCCGGAACAGGTTGACCGCCGCCTGGTTCGCCTCGAACCGGTTGTGGTGGATCTTCGGGGTGGAGAATTCCTGCACGTCCAGGGCCGTGACGTTCTCGCGGAACCTGCAATCCGCGATTTCAACCGCGCAGAACTGGACCGCGAGGATTCCCGTCCCGTCGTTCTCGAATGAACATCGCGAGATCGACGAATCCGTGCCCATCTGCCGCGCCACGATCCCTTTTTCCAGCGAGAGGAAAGCGCTGTCCTCCACCTTGCAGGGGGAATTGGTAAGGGAGAAGATCCCCGATTTCCCGCGGCTGAACGAACAGCCGGAAACCTTCAGGACCGCTCCCTTGTCCACGACGATTCCGTTTCCGACGATGTTGACCAGCCGGCAGCGGCGAAAGACGCCCTCGGCGCCCAGGGAGATGATCGCTCCCGCGCCGTTCCCGTCGAAGAGGCAATTATCCACGGTGGCCAGCGACTTCTGGTTCCCCCGGATCCCCGTTTCGCAAGAGACGAAGGCCCCGCCGTCAAACCGCGCCGCCGTCTCCGTAAGGGCCACCGCTTCCCGCGCGCCCTCGATCCGGAAGCCCGAAAGCACGTGCCCCGCCCTCGGACCTCCATAAAGGTGGATCCCCTCCCACGACGCGCGGGGTCCGCCCTGCTTGTCCGGAAGAAAGGTCACCCTTCGGGTCTCCTCCCCTTCGACAAGGAGCCGGCCCAGCACGGTCAACCCGACGCTTTTTCCGGATTCCACCCGCACGGACGTCCCGGGAAGGATCCGCAGGGTCGCCCCGGGGGAGACCACCACGTTTTGCCGGATGAGGACCTCCCCGGACCAGGTGGTGTCCCCGGAGATCGTCGGTTTGTCCCACTCGGCGGGCGCCCCGAAAGAGGTGGAAAGAAAAATGCCGAGAAGAAGGAGGGAGATCGGCAACGTGTTCCGGTAAACCATCGGGCACCTCGGAAAGAAGAAAAAACCCCGCCGCAACCAGTCTGCAGCGGGGCCGGGAAATGCGCGCGGCGTCCTCCGTTACTCGTCTTCCCGGATCTGGTAGAATGCGCCGGCCGTAACGTTTTTCCTGACGACCCTGGTCCCGCTGGGGAAGGTGACCTCGATGTCGACCTTCATGTCGGCATCGACGCCGAAGTGGACTTCCAGCGGCGGGCAGGAGCAGAATCCGTTGGCCGTCATCACCTGGCGGAACGCGATCATTTTCCCGTCCCTGAATAACCGGACCTTTGCGCCCACGGCGTCGCGGGTCGACCGGTACCGGTAGGCCGGATCGTCATAGGTCGTCCCGACGGCCTTCACCTTGATCCAGTTCCTGTCGTTCTGGTCGTTCCGGTACAGCCGGGGTCCGACCTCCCAGTTCGCCGCCAACAGGTCCAGGTCCCCGTCGTTGTCCATGTCGAAGAAGGCAACCCCCTTGGTGCGGATCGTCTCGAGCTTCATGGAGGGATACTTGTTGACGATGTCGGTAAACGTCAGGTCGCCGTTGTTGCGGTAGAACTGGTTGGAGAACTTGCAGTCGCCCTCGTAGATGTGCTGGAGCCCTTTGTGGTCGGTGTCGCCGAAAGCCGTCCCTTTCCCCCAGCCGTTGTGCCCGGTGCCGGAGGACTTGGTGATGTCC
>CAYILU010000191.1:0-3316 GCA_964364235.1 uncultured bacterium
TGCAGGCCTGCGTGCCGGAGTAGTCGAACTCGCAGGCCTGGCCGATGATGATCGGCCCCGAACCGATGATAAGGACTTTACTGATGTCCTCACGCCTGGGCATGCGCGCCCCCCGTTATTTTGTGTCCCGTCGGAAGCTTCACGGCCGGATTTTCCCGCCATAGTAAACATCATCCGGGGGCAGTTTGCAAAGTTCCCGGCAAGTGGAACGCCGGGCAGGGCGGGGAGAAGCCATCAGAGAGGGCGGCGCAGGGACAGGTCCGCGATGACCGCGAGCAGCAGCCCCATGATGTAGAGGATCGAGGCGCCGAATGCGCGTCCGAACCTCGGGGCCGCCACGATGTTCCGGAAGCAGGAAAAGAGGAGGAAGCCCCACAGGAGCAGCGCCGCCAGAGCGTAGTGCGCCGAGCAGTACCCCAGCCACCAGAGCCCCAGGGAAAGCGGAAGGAGCGCAGCCAGGTAAAGAAAGATCAGGATTTTCGTGTACGGCTCCCCCAGCGCCACGGGCAGAACGGGGACGCCGGCCGAGCGATAATCCTCCCGGCACTTGAGGGCGAGCGACCAGAAATGGGGCGGCTGCCACAGGAGCATCACCAGGAAAAGGAGGACGCCGTCGGCACCGAGCCGCGGCTCGACCGCCGCGTAGCCGACGAGGACGGGCAGCGCCCCGGGAATCCCCCCGGGGATGGTCCCGTAGGGGGAGCGCCGCTTCAGGCAGAGAGTGTACAACAGCGTGTAGCTCGCGATCGCCACGAGGAGCAGCGCCGTGAATGTGGCGTTGAGGAAGGCGCCGGCCGCCGCCAGGGAGCAGAGGATCAGGGCGAGGGAAAAGACGAGCGCCCCCTTCTTCCCGACCTTCTCCAGCGCGGAGACCCTCGCGGCGAGCCTCGGCATGCGCGCGTCCATTTCCGCGTCCAGGAGGCCGTTGACGATCGCAGACCCGCAGGCCGCCATGAGGATGCAGGAAAGCCCCGCGAGGGCGGCGTGGGGCCCCGGCAGCCCCTTCCCCGCCAGGACCATCCCGGCAAGCCCCGACAGCGTCACCCCCGCGGCGATCCCCGGCCTCGCGATCAGCAGCACCGAGGCGAGCAACTCCCCGGACGAGCGGGACTCCGCGTTCGAGCCGGTCTTGCCTGTGCCTGGAAGGGCTACCGGTTCGATGGTAGAACCTCCCCTCGCTTGACCTCCCTGGCCCAGAGGTGGAAGAGCACGGTCAGCATCCCCAGGGCCACCGCAAGGTGGAGTCCCGTGGCAAGGAAGTACAGACGGAAGATCACAACCAACCCCCCGATGGCGACCTGCACGAGCGCCAGGAGGACGAGCACCCTTGCAAGCCCCCTGCTTTCCTTGAGCCTCCTGTCGAGGGATGTCGCCGCGTAGAGCGCCACGATGGTGAGGACCACCAGCGCCGCGAGCACCCGGTGGGAAAAATGGATCAGGATACGGCCGGGCAGCACCTTCGGGAACAGCCCCCCGAAGCAGGTGGGCCAGTCCGTGCAGGCGAGTCCTGCGTCGGCGTGCCGCACGTAGGCGCCAAGGGTCGCGAGCAGGAACACGAGCCCCCCCACGCCGAAAAACAGGACGGCACGACCCGAGAGGGAAAAGGACGGGGCCGTCCGGACCCCGTCGAAGGAGGCCATGTAGACCGCCAGCAGGAACACCAGGAGCCCGACCATGAAGTGCACCGTGGTCAGCTGCGCCGGGATCTGCAGGAGTACGACCGCCCCCCCGAGCAGGATTTCCCCCGACAGGAGCGCCAGCGCAAGAACGGGAACGGACCTTGCCCCCCCCCGGTAATCCCGGAACCTCCGGATGCACAGGCCGAGGAGCGAGATCCCCGCCAGGGCGGCGATCACCCGGTGGAGGAACTCCATGTAAATGTCGATCCGGAACGGAGGGAGGATCTTCCCGTGGCACAGGGGCCAGTCCGGGCAGGCCAGCCCCGCTTTCAGGCCCGCCACGAGGTTTCCCCAGACCAGGAGAAGGAAGAAAAGGCCGACTGTAACTCTGCCCAGCAATTGTTCCCTCCTCTATCGGAACAGGGTATCCGAGAGCGTCCCCCCGATGATGAGCGCCAGGAAGAAGATGGGTACCAGCGCGAACGTCCATACCAGTTTGCTCTCGAACTTCAGGTGCATGAAGAACAGCGCGACCAGCGCCGCCTTCGCCGAGGCGATGGCCAGGGCTGCGGCGACGTTCAGGAGCCCCAGGTCGAGGTAGGAGACCGCCACGGTGGCCGCCGTCAGGAACAGCAGGCCGCCCCAGACCACCAGGTAAATCCCGTAGCCCGTTCCGTGCGTTCTCTCCATGGCTCCCCTACCCGATCAGGTAAAACAGCGGAAACAGGTAGATCCATACCAGGTCCACGAAGTGCCAGTATAATCCGGAAATTTCCACCGGCGTGTAGTAATGCTCCGAGAACCTTCCGCGACCCGCCAGCACAAGCATCGCACCGAGGACCAGCATCCCCCCGAGAACGTGGAGCCCGTGCAATCCCGTCATCATGAAATACAGCGAGAAGAAGACGTCGGTGCCGGGGAACAGCCCGAGGGCGAATTTCTCCGTCCATTCGAAGTACTTGATCGCGAGGAACACCCCCGCGAGGAGGATCGTCAGGGAGAGGAACAGCTTGAGGGACCCCTGCTTTCCTTTCCGGATGGCGGCGATGCCGAGCGCCACCGTCAGGCTGCTGCAGATGAGAACGATCGTATTGATCGCCCCCAGGACACGGTTCAAGTGGACGTAGTCCGCGCGGAACAGCTGGGGGAACTTGAGGCGGAAGACGATGTACGCGGTGAACAGCCCCCCGAAGAGGAGAACCTCTGTGGCCAGGAAGGTCCAGATCCCGAGCTTGGCGGCTTCGTAGGCGGTGGCGGCGTCAGCGTGCCCGGCGCCGTGCCCGGCGCCTCTCCCGGGCTCCCCCGGCACCCTGTCCCCAGGAAGATTTCCCATCCTTCCTTCACGCCTTCCTTTTCACGTACCCGTAGGGCCAGCCGGTGACGACGGGGATCTCCTCGAAGTTTTCCGTCGGGGGGGGGGACGCGGTCTGCCACTCGAGCGTCAATCCCTTCCAGGGGTTCGACGGCGCGGGCTCCCCGGCGTAGAGCCCCCGGACGAAATTGACAAACATGATGAAGATCCCCAAGGCCAGGACCCACGACCCCACCGTGGAGACGATGTTCAGGCTCTGGAACTGCGGCGGGTACTCGGCCCACCGCCGTGGCATGCCCTTGAATCCCAGGAAGAACTGGGTGAGGAAGGTGACGTTGAACCCGACGAAGGTCAGCAGCCAGCCCCATCGCGCCAGCCTTTCGCT
>CAYILU010000192.1:0-3306 GCA_964364235.1 uncultured bacterium
TTAAAGTTTCGAGCCGACGGGGAAGCCGTTGGCGGCGAGGATCTTGCGGCCCTCGCCGGGGGGGGTAAGCCCGGCCTCCTCCATGTCGGCGTCGACCATGATGCGGACGAGTTCCTTGAAGGTGACCTTCGGCTCCCAGCCAAGGAGCTTGCGCGCCTTGGAGGCGTCGGCGAACAGGTTTCCGACCTCCGTGGGCCGGAAATATTTCGGGTCGATACTCACATATTGCTTCCAGTCCATCCCGGCGTACGAGAACGCCTCCTCGACGAACTCCCGCACCGAGTTCGACTGCCCCGTCCCCACGACGAAGTCGTCCCCCTTGTCGTGCTGGAGGATCATCCACATCGCCTTGACGTATTCGTAGGCGAAGCCCCAGTCCCGCCGCGCGTCCAGGTTGCCCAGAAAAAGCCGCTCCATCTTGCCTGCCTTGATGGCGGCGATAGCCCGGGTGATCTTGCGCGTCACGAACGTCTCCCCGCGCCGCGGGGACTCGTGGTTGAAGAGGATCCCGTTGCTCGCGTACATCCCGTACCCCTCCCGGTAGTTGACCGCCATCCAGTAGGAGTACACCTTGGCCGCCCCATAGGGAGAGCGCGGGTAGAAGGGGGTCTTTTCACTCTGCGGCGGGGGCGAGGCGCCGAACATCTCGCTGGAGGAGGCCTGGTAGTACCGGGACTTGACCCCCGACCGGCGGACCGCCTCCAGGATGCGGGTGGTGCCAAGGCCGGTGATGTCGCCCGTGTACTCGGGGATGTCGAAGGAGACGCGGACGTGGCTCTGCGCGCCCAGGTGGTAGATCTCGTCCGGGTGGACGTTGTAGATGAGGTTGGTGAGCTGGCCCGAGTCGGAGAGGTCGCCGTAATGCAGGAACATGCGCGCGCCGGGGAGGTGGGGATCGATGTAGATGTGCCCGAGCCGCCCCGTGTTGAAGGAGGAGGCCCGGCGGATCAAGCCGTGGACCTCGTACCCTTTCGACAGCAGGAGCTCGACAAGGTATGAGCCGTCCTGGCCGGTGATGCCGGTGATCAGCGCCTTGGGCATGCCACGCTCCAGTGGAATGGACTTTTTAAGAACGTCCCTGTTTTTGTGGTTCTTGTGATCTTTGCATTCTAATCGGTTATCGGGGGATAATTCAACGATGGACCCGGTCGCCCTCCTTCGGGAATACATCCGGATCGACACCTCGAACCCGCCCGGGGACTGCCGCGCGGCGGCCGACTTCCTGTGCAGGGTCCTGGTCGAGAACGGCCTGGTTCCCATCACCTACGGGGCAATACCCGGGAAGCCCAACGTTCTGTGCCACGTCGGCGGCACGGAGGAGCCGGGGCTCGTCCTCATCCACCACATGGACGTCGTGCCGGCGAAGGCGGAAGAGTGGAGCGTTCCCCCGTTCTCGGCGGAGGTCAGGAACGGGTTCCTCTACGGCCGGGGGACGCTGGACACCAAGGGGCTGGGGGTGGCGCACCTGTGCGCCGCAGTCGAGGCCGCGAAATCCGGGAAGCTTCGGCGCAAGCTCTTCTTCGTGGCCAACGCCGACGAGGAGGTCGGCGGGGGGGAAGGGGCCGAGTATTTCGTGAAGAACCTCCCCCTCTCCTTCGGCCGCGCGTTCGGGATGAACGAGGGGGGCATCGGGGTGCGGGACATCTTCGGCCCGGGGAAGTTCTTCCTCCTGAACCTGTGGGAGAAGGGGCCGCTCTGGCTCAAGCTCTCCGCATCCGGGCGCGCGGGCCACGGCAGCCGCCCCTCCGAGCGCGACGCCCCGGCCCGTCTCGTCCGGGCTCTCACGCGGATCGCCGATTACCGGGACCCGGCCCGGATGACCGAACCGGTGCGGGAGATGCTGCGCGCCCTTTTCGCACCGGGGCGGATCGACCTCGATCCCGATGCGCTGACGGGCGGTCCGGAGGATGCCGCGTTGCTCGAGGCGTTTGCGAAACGGTACCCGGAGACCGATCCCCTCTTCCGCAACACGTTCGCAATCACCACGCTCGCGGCGGGGTTCAAGCCGAACGTGATCCCGGCGCGGGCGGAGGGAACGGTGGACTGCCGCATCCTCCCCGGCGACGACCCGGAAAAGGTCGCCGGCCAGGTGCGGGAGATGGTCCGGGAGTTCGACGTCTCCGTCGAGGTCCTCTTTGCGGAGAAGTCGTCGGGGTCCCCGCGGGGGCCGCTCTTCGACGCGATGGCGGACGCCGTGCGCTCCGTCCATCCCGACGCGGTCGTGCTCCCCTACATGTCCACCGGGTTCACCGACTCGCGGTTCTTCCGCTCGGCGGGCGTGGAGACATACGGGCTGATGCCGCTCCTGATGATGCGGGAGGACCTGGGGCGCATCCACGGGGTGGACGAGAGGATCCCGGTGGAAGGGATCCGGGAGATGACGTCGGTGATCGCCGCGCTCGTCGAGCGGTGGAATATTCCCGGAGGCCGAACCGCGTGATCCGCAAGCCGGAACTGATCGGCTTCCTGGACGCGCAGGCCCCCGCGTCCGACCGCTGGAAAGCGAAGAACCGGTACTACTACGAGTCGATCGAACGGATCGTCCGCTTCCACGTCCCGCCGGGCGCCTCCGTCCTGGAGATCGGGTGCGGGACCGGCGACCTGCTGCACGCGCTCTCCCCGAAGCGCGGCGTGGGCGTGGACATCAGCCCGAAGATCGTCGAGCTGGCGCGCGCCAGGTATCCGGACCTTGCCTTCCTTGCCGGCGACGCCGAGGACCTGCCGCTGTCGGAAACGTTCGACTACGTCATTCTGTCTGACCTTATCGGATACCTGGGGGACGTCCAGCGGGCCTTCGAGGAGCTCCACAAGGTCTGCCACCCTCGCACCCGGGTGATCATCACCTATTTCAACTACCTCTGGGCTCCGGTCCTGCGCCTGGGCGAGCGGCTTGGCATGAAGCGGCCGCAGCCCGACCAGAACTGGCTGGCGCTGGGGGACATCCAGGACCTGCTCTCGCTGGCCAACTTCCAGACGATCAGCAAGGGATACAAGCTCCTCCTGCCCGTGCGCGTCCCCCTGCTCTCCGGGTTGTTCAACCGGGTGCTGGCGAACCTGCCGCTCCTCCGGAAACTGTGCCTCGTCGAACTGATCGTCGCCCGGCCCGCGCCGGCGCCCGTCCCGGAGGAGTCGCTTACCTGCTCGGTGATCGTCCCGGCCCGCAACGAGCGGGGGAACATCGAGGGGGCCGTGAAAAGGACGCCCCCCCTGGGTCGGCACACCGAGCTGATCTTCGTCGAGGGGAACTCCTCGGACGGCACAGCGGAGGAGGTCGAGCGGGTGATCGCCGCGCACCCGGAAAAGGAC
>CAYILU010000193.1:0-3304 GCA_964364235.1 uncultured bacterium
TATGTACAGGCTGACGCCGAAAGAGGAGATCAGCGCGAGGCTGGCCGCGTTGCGCGCACGGCTCGCCCAGGCCGGGGTGGACGCCGGGATCGTCGTCCAGAACGCCGACCTGTTCTACTTCTCCGGGTCCATCCAGCAGGGGATCTTAGTGGTTCCCGCCGGCGGAGAGCCGGTCTACTTCGTCCGCAAGGTCTACGAGCGGGCGGTCGCGGAGTCGCCGGTCGAGATCATCGAGAAGATCGCAAGCCCGAAGGAGATCCCGGCCTGGTTCGAAAAGAAGGGGATCTCCCTCCGCACGCTGGGGTTCGAGATGGACGTGATGCCGGTGTCGACCTTCCACCGGTACGCCGGGCTCTTCCCCGGCGCGAAAACGGAAGACATCTCCACCATCCTCCGCGAGCTGCGGTCCGTGAAAGGCCCCTCCGAGATCGAGGCCATGCGGACGTGCGGGAAGAAGCTCTCCGCCCTTCTCTCCGGGGCGCGCAAGGAGATCCGGGCCGGCATGACCGAGACCGAACTCCAGGGGATCCTCCAGGGGAGGGCGATCGCGGGGGGACATACGACAATCGCGCGGATGCGCTCCTGGAACCAGGAGGTGGGGCTGGGCTGCGTCATCTCCGGCCCCGACGCCGCGATCCCCTCCTACGCCGACTTCCCCACCGCGGGGAAAGGTACCTGCCCGTACGTCCCCGCCGGCCAGGGCTACCGCGCCTTCGGGAAGAACGAGCCGATCATCGTCGACACCATGTGGGCGCAGGACGGCTACCTCGTGGACATGGCCCGCACCTACGTGATCGGGACGCTGCCGGAGAAGATGACGATGGCGCACGAGCTCTCCGTGAAGATCATGCGGAACATCGAAAGCGCGACCCGGCCGGGCGCCGTGGCGGGGGACCTCTACGAGATCGGGATGGAGATGGCGTCCCGAAGCCCCTTCGCCGCCTGCTTCATGGGCCCCCCGGGGTATAATGTCAAGTTCATCGGGCACGGCATCGGCATCGAGGCCGACGAGTTCCCCTTCATCGCCAAGGGTGCGAAGACGGTTCTTGCGCCGGGGATGACGTTCGCGCTCGAGCCCAAGTTCGTCTTCCCGGGGGAAGGCGCGGTGGGGCTCGAGAACGTTTACCTCGTCACCGAAACCGGGTTCGAAAAACTGACTCAAATGGAAGAGGAGATCATCTACTGCCCGGGAACCGATGGGGATTAGGCGGGCGTGGATGAAGGGGAGGGTGGGCCGATGGTCGATTTCCTGAACCGGGAGGAGGCGCTGCTGCTCGTCGTGGACGTGCAGGAGCGGCTGGTCCCCGCAATCCACAAGGATCTGTACCCGCGCTCGCTCCGGAACATGCAGATCATGATCGAAACCGCGGGAACGCTGGGCTTGCCGATCCTGCTCACGGAGCAGTACCCGAAGGGGCTGGGGGGCACGGCGCCGGAGATCCTGACCCCGCTGGAGGGGAAGAATTTCAAAAAGATCGAGAAGCTCACCTTCAGTTGCGCGCGCGACGAAGGGTTCCTCCAGGCGATCGCCGACACCAAACGCAGGCAGGTGGCGATCATCGGGATGGAAACCCACGTCTGCGTCTACCAGACTTCGGTCGACCTGACGCGGGCGGGGTACTCGGTCTTCGTCCTCGACGACGCCGTCTCCTCCCGGTTCCTGCACAACTACCATAGCGGCCTCCAGGCCCTGCGGGACGCCGGGTGCACCGTGTTCAGCACCGAGACGGCGGTCTTCCAGCTGCTCAAGGTCGCCGCAACCCCGGAGTTCAAGAAGATCGCGTCGCTCATCCGATGAGGTCGCGCCCGCTCCTGCTCGCCGCGGCGATAGCGGTCATTCTTCTCCTCACGGGCAGCGCCGCCTTCGCGGCCAGGCAGCTGGTGGCCCTGTTCCCCCTGCAGAACCTCGCCGACAACACGATCGCTCCCGAGGTTGCGAGCCTCGGCCAGGCGCTCAAGGAGAAGCTCCAGGACCGCCTCGACGTCCAGGCGGTGTCGGCCGAAGGCGCGCGGGATCCCTCCCAAACGAGAAGGAAGGCGCGCAACGTCGGCGCCACCTACATCCTCACCGGGGCGGTCTCCCGCATCGGGCGGACGGTCACCCTGGACCTGACCCTTGCCGCCACCGAGGACCCCGGGAAGGGGAGGACGGTCGTGGTCACGGGCGTGGACGACAGGGACAAGGTGCCCGCCGGCACAGGGGGACTCCCCCCGGTCTACGCGCGGATGGCCACGGAAGCCGCCTCCAGGCTCAAATACCTCTTTTTCGGCGACGAGGTGATCGGCGAGGGGGCCTCCCGGCGGAAGATCCCGAATCTCACCGGGATCGTCTCGCGCAGCCGCAACATACCGGGGAACGTCGTCTCTATCGCCTGGATGGACACCGACCGCGACGGGAAGGTGGAGGTCGTCGCCGCCTACGAAGACGGGATCGCGGTCTACCGGGTGGAAGGGGACGACCTGGTGGAGAAAGCCCGCCTCGGGGACGCGGGGGAGGGGCTTGTCCACGTAGACGCGGCGGACATCAACCGGAACGGGATCGCAGAGATCATCGCCGTCCGGTACGCGGCCGGGAAGGCGGTCTCCGACGTCTGGGAGTACGACGGCAAGCAGTACGGGAAGACCGCGCGCGACATCCCGTACTTCCTCCGCACGGTCGACCTGGGCGGGGAAGGGATCGTCCTCCTCGCGCAGGAGTCCGACCCGGTCACGATCTTCAAAGGGCCCGTCTTCCGGATCGCGATGAACCGGTACGGCGCGGGGGAGCGCAAGGACATGGAGACTCCTCTCCCCCTGCCCGAGGGCACCTGGATCTATTCCTTCACGACGCTGAAAAAGGGGGGGACGGTCCGGTACGCTACCCTCGGGGACAGGGACCGGCTGATCCTCCTCGATGAGAAAGGGAAGAAGCTCTGGGAGGGGATCGACGCGGTGTCCGGTACGGAAACGACACTTGACGCCGCGCTGCTCCCTTCCGGAATCGCCCCGCTTTCGTCCCCCCCGAAACGCCTCTACATCCCGAGCCGGCTGTTCGGGATCGACCTCGACGGGGACAAGAACGACGAGCTGGTGGTCCTCAACAACCTCGTGACGGCAGGAGGGTTCTTCGAGAGCATCCGGGTGTTTTCGAACTCGGAGGCGCTCTGCTTCGCCCAGGACGGCGACTTCCTCAAGCTTGCCTGGCGAACGGCGCAGACCGGCGCCTCCGCGCGGGACGCCTTCCTCGACTTCTCGCCGAAAACCAGGACACTGCGGATCGGCATCGCCGCCCGCGACATGGGCAAGCTCCTCGGCAAATTCGGCG
>CAYILU010000194.1:0-3288 GCA_964364235.1 uncultured bacterium
CCCTTGTTCAGGTAGTCGAGCCCCTTCTGGTTTCCGCTCTCGACGCCGTAGGCGATCATCGTGCAGCCGGCCTTTTTCATCCATCCGAGCGTTTCTTCGTCGACGATGTTCACCCTGCCTTCGCACTTCCACTCGATCGTAAGGCCCCGGTCGAGAATGCCCCGGCAGATCGCGACGACCCGTTCCTTGCTCACGGTGAACAGGTCGTCGTAAAATATGATCGAGCCGATCCCGAACTCCCTGCTCGCATGTTCCATCTCGTCCACGACGTTCGAAGCGCTTCTCGACCTCCACCTGGAGCCGAAGACGGCCTTGTCGCAGAACACGCACTGGTACGGGCATCCCCGCGAGGTGAACATCGTCGTCACCTTTCCGCCCGACAGGATGTACCTGTACCGGCCGTTCGGAAGCAGATGCCGCGCGGGGAAGGGGAGGTCGTCGAGGGCGTCGACGAACGGGGCGGGCGGGTTGACGAAATCCCTCGTGATCAGGCCTCCGACCCCCCGGAGGTCCCCCCCGGACGCCAGCGCGTCGAGGAGGCGCGGCAGGCTCCGCTCGCCCTCGCCCTGGATCGCGTAATCGATATCGGGGCACTGCTCGAAGATCCTGTTGCCCACAACGGAGACGTGGGGCCCGCCCATGACCACGTGCGGTGTGTATTTCTTCGCCGCCCGGGCGACCCGGAACGCGTTGTCGATCACGGGCGTCATCCCCGTGATGCCGACCGCGTCCGGAGAGAAGCGCCTGATCCGTTCCTCGGTGGAACCTACGTCGAGCCCTTCCGCGAACGCGTCCAGGACGGACACGTCGTGTCCCTCCTTTTCCAGCACCGCTGCGATGTACGCGATCCCGAGCGGCGGGACGATGATGTCTTCCTTGGCGATTCGCCTGGGCGGCGGCTGGATGAGAAGGACCTTCACGGAGATCGCGCTGCCGGGCGGCTACCCCTGCAAGCCCTTGGGGCGCCTGACGTTGTCGAGCGCCACCTGCTGCGCCATCTCCTTGACGACCCGCTCCAGCCGGGAGATTTTCATCGAGAAGAAGATCAGCATCACGAGGATGAACGCGAGGCTGAGGAGCGTCAGGGTGGAGACCGGCGCAATCGCGCCGAACACCCGCGTGAGGTAGTACAGGAACCGGTCCGCCCACGTGGCGAAAAAGATGGACCCGATGACGAGGAGCCAGAGGAGCGTGTACGACTCCGTCAATTTTCTTTTCCGCAGCAGTTCGAGGATGAAGAATCCGTTCGCCAGCGCCAGGGCGGTGATGATCAGCTTGGCCTGCAGGGACATGGACGCCCTCCTACTTTCTTTCTCGGATCAGCCGGAGCAGGACGATGAACGAAGCCAGGAGCGATTTGAAGGGGTAGTACAGGGCCTTTGCGGGATTCGAGTACATGGAGGTCCCCAGCTCCCGCCTCCGGATCCTGGCGGGTACCTCCGCGATACGGAACTTCTTCAGTCCCAGCGAGATGATCACCTCCGCGTCGGGGAAATCCACCGGGTACTCCTCCGCGAGGAATTCGGCGACGGGCCGACGCATCGCCTGGAATCCCGAGGTGACGTCGTGGATCCGGGTCCCGCCCAGCAGCCGGGCCACCGAAGAGAAGAAGGAGATCCCGATCCTCCGCAGGAGAGGGATCCGGTATTCCGCGCCAGGCCCGAGGAGTCGGGATCCGATGACGATGTCGGCGCCATCCGTAAGTCCCCGAATGAGGTTTGCGATCTCGGAGGGGACATGCTGGCCGTCCGCGTCCATCAGCACGACCGTTTCGTACCCCTTTTTGACGGCATACCGGAGGCCGGTCTGAACCGCGGCTCCGTAGCCCAGGTTGACGGGGTGGGAAATGACGGTGACGGGCATGCCTTCCAGAAGCTCCCGCGACCGGTCCGTCGAGCCGTCGTCGACCGCGACGATATCCCAGGCGATTCCTTCGTTCCGTATTTCTTCCAGTACATTGCGGACGTTTTTTTCCTCGTTGTAAACGGGGATGACGATGATCCCCGGTTCGAGGCCGCCACGGGACCCTTCCGCCTTCATTCCTTCCATGCCACTTCCCTCGCGGTCAGACGGAAGCGCCGCACCCATTCCGTGAACGTGCTCGACGGAACCTTTCGCAAATTCCTGGTTCTCCTGCGTTCCGCCAGAACTGATGGGATACCGGAAAGCGCGTCCCGGTATGCCCGGAGAATGACCCTGATCAGACGCCACGTGGATCCTTTCTCCACGAATTTCCCCGCGGCGCCTTTGCGTTGAAGGGCTGCAGCAAAATGGTAGGCCATCCTTACAATTGTATAGAAGGGCGAAAGCAAAATCCATCGAAGCGGGAAGTACTTGAGAACCACCCAGACCCGGTTGCGCTCCACATGATAGGCCTTGAATTCCGAGTAGGAGCCGCCGGTTTCCGAGTACTTGTGGTACACGACGGCGCGGGGAACCAGGAGGCAGCCCGCTCCGTACAAGCGGGCGCGGAGCCCCAGTTCGGTGTCGTCCCCGTATGCGAAGAACGACTCGTCGAACCCGCCGATGGCGGCGAGGAGATCTTTCCGGTACGCGGCGGCGCAGCCGCTCGGGAAAAACACCTCCTCCTCGCGGTCGTACTGGCCCCGGTCTTTCTCCAGCCTGCCCCGGCCGCGGTTGATCCCGTCCGGGTACAGGAGGTGGCCCACGGTGTCGATCTCGTCCCGTCGGTAGTAATTCAAAACCTTGCAGGCGAAAACCGGTATTCCCGGGTGCCGATGAACAGCCGAGCGGAGCTCTTCCAGCCATCGGGTTTCGACCTGGGTGTCGTTGTTGAGAAAGACCACCCACTCCCCGCAGGCAACCTCGATACCCCGGTTGTTTCCCGCTCCGAACCCGACATTGCACGGGAGAGAAAGCAGTCGGATACGCTCCCCATACCGGGTTTGAAGAAACTCCACCGATCCGTCGGTCGAGCCGTTGTCCACGACGATGGTCTCGAATTCCCGGAACGTCTGTGCGAAGAGGGAGTCCAGGCACTCCTCGACCAGGTGCCTCCCGTTCCAGTTGAGGATGATGACGGAGAAAAAGGGCGCTTCTTTTGATGGGCCGCCGTGCAACTTATCGGGTCATGCAATCACTGTTGATAGGTTCTTCCATGCCGACACCGCACCATCGAAGGGGCTATTTTGCGACGACCTTCTCGATTTCCTTTCTGAGCTGTTCGGGCGTCACCGCGCCGACCACGCTGTAGGAGATCACGCCCTTCTTGTCGATGAGGAACAATGCCGGGGTTCCCCCAACCCCGTAGGGATCGGCGACCAGGAA
>CAYILU010000195.1:0-3274 GCA_964364235.1 uncultured bacterium
GGAGCACCCGTTCCGGGTTGCGGCGAAGGAGTTTCTGGAAGTCTACGTTCCCATAAGGTTGGGGGATTCCTCCCGCGTGGCGGGGGTGATCGAGGTCTACCAGGACATGGCCCCTCTGCGCTCCTCCATCCTGAAGACCAACATCGCGGTGTCCGGGACACTCCTGGCCGGCTTCGGCACCCTGTACGTTCTCCTGTTCGGGATGCTGCGCCGCGGGAACCGCCTGATCGAGCGGAACCGGGAAGCGTTGCGCCTGTCGCAGGGGAAGGTCCAGTCGCAGAGGATTGAGCTCCTGAAGAGGATCGGCGCCT
Source organism: uncultured bacterium (assembly GCA_964364235.1). GTDB lineage: Bacteria > Desulfobacterota > Deferrimicrobia > Deferrimicrobiales > Deferrimicrobiaceae > JAKALO01. The sequence continues at coordinate 312 of CAYILU010000195.1, forward strand.
CCGCAATCGAGGGGACCGACGTCGACGCCCTGCTCAAGGAGGCGACGGGGGACGTCTGCGGGATGCTGGAGCTTCCCCGGTGCACGATCCGCCTCTTCGGCGACCCCGACAAGGTGGTCGAGCACCGCGAGGAGGGCTACCCCTCGTCCGCGTCGTTTTTCCCCGCTTCGCCCCGTCCCGGGGATTCGAAGGAGATTTTCGAAAAGGGGGAGACGTTCGTCGTCGATGACGTCCGGGCCAACTCCCTGTTTGCCGGGAACCTTGAGGAGCTTGCGCGGATCCGGCTCGGGTCCTATATCGGCGTCCCCCTGCGCATCCAGGAAGAGTCGATCGGGGTACTGTTCCTCGATCGGGCGGAGCCGCACAAATGGACGGAGGACGAGGTGCGGACGGCGGAAGCGGTCGCCCGGCAGATCGCCGTAGCCGTCCGGCACGCCCGGTTGTTCACCTCCCAGAAGGAGCTTGCCGGCCGCCTGGTCACACTGATGGACAACGTCCCCGGCGTGGTCTACCGCGGCCTTCGCGACTGGTCAATGGTTTTCGCCGGGGCCGACATCGTCCGGCTCACGGGCTACCCCGCGAAGGATTTTCTGAGCAGATCCGTCCTCTGGCGGGACCTGATCCACCCGGATGACCTGGAGATGGTGAAAAGCAGGTTCCGCGAGGCGGTGAAGAGAGAGGAAAAGATCCTCCGCGTGGAGTACCGGATCCTTCACCGGGACGGGGAGATCCGGTGGCTCGCGGACCGGCGCCAGCTCGCCTACGACGCGCAGGGCGGCTTCGCCTACGTCGACGGACTCCTGCTCGACATCACCAACCGCAAGCAGGCCGAGGAAACCCTTCGCCTCACTCAGTTCACCGTCGACCGTGCGGGGGACGCCGCCTACTGGGTGAAGCCGGACGGGAGCCTGATCTACGTCAACGAGCAGGCGTGCAGGGTCTTAGGCTATTCCCGCGAAGAGCTCCTGTCGATGACGATCCACGACGTCAACCCGGAGTTTCCGCCGCAGGTGTGGGCCACCCACTGGGAGGACCTCCGCAGGCGGAAGTCCTACACGATGGAGACCCGGCACCGCGCGAAGGACGGCCGGATCATACCCGTCGAGGTCAACGTCAACTACGTGGAGTTCGACGGAAAGGAGTACAACTGCGCCTCGGCCCGCGACATCAGCGAGCGCATCCGTGCTTTGGAGCGGAGCCGGCAACTGGAGGCCCAGCTTCTCCAGTCCCAGAAGATGGAGGCGATCGGCAGCCTCGCGGGGGGGATCGCGCACGACTTCAACAACCTGCTGACCGGCATCCTGGGATACGCCAACCTCCTCAAGAGCAAGGCGGAGCCGGGCAGCGAGGTCTCACGGGCCGCCGAGGTGATCCAGGACGCCGCTGACCGCGCCTCCCAGTTGACCGCCCAGCTCTTAGGGTTCGCGCGGAAGGGGAAAAACCTCGCCGTGCCGGTGAGCATCCACAAGACGATCGACGGCGTCGCGGGGCTGCTGGAAAGGACGATGGACAAGCGCATCCGGATCCGGAAATCCTTCGCCCACGGCTCCCTGGCGGTCGACGGCGACCCGACGCAGTTGCAGCAGTTCATCCTGAACCTCGCCATGAACTCCCGAGACGCGATGCCGGGGGGCGGCGAGATGACGATCTCGACAGGCATCGAGGATCTCGACGAGGCGTATTGCGGCTCCCACCCGGGCGCGACGCCGGGGCGGTACGTGCGGATCGAGGTCGCCGACACGGGCGTGGGGATACCGCAGAGCCACCTGGAGAAAATCTTCGATCCCTTCTTCACCACCAAGGAGCAGGGGAAGGGGACCGGGCTGGGGCTATCGATGGTTTTCGGGATCGTGAAAAACCACGGAGGGTACATCGAGGTGGAGAGCAAGGTGGGCGCCGGCAGCCGGTTCAAGGTGTATCTTCCCCCCTCCAGCGCGGAGGCGGAGGCGGAGGAGCCGGATTCCCCTCCCGCGACGCATCCGGGAAGAGGCAGGGGAAGGATTCTCCTCATCGACGACCAGGAAACGGTACGGGACGTCTGCGCCGCGATGCTGCAGAACCTGGGGTACACGGTCAGCATGGCGTCCGACGGGCGGGAAGGGGTGGAGCATTACCGCCGGTACGGAAAGGACATCGACCTGGTGATCGTCGACATGGTAATGCCGAATCTCGGCGGGCGCGAGTGCTTCCTCCAGATCAAGGCGATGAACCCGGAGGTGCGCGCCGTTCTCTCGACCGGCTTCAGCATGGACGGGGCCGTGCAGGAGATCATGAAAGAGGGGATCACCGGGTTCATCCAGAAGCCGTACCGCCTGGAGCAGCTCTCCCGCGTCGTCGCGAAGTCCATGGGGCGTGACCCCGGTCGCCATCCGGCGAGACGGACGGGGACGGCCGGATAGGGGGAGCTCCCGCGTTATCTTGCTCTGGAACGCACCCCCTGCTTCCGGTAAAGTGGTGTCGATGAACCCGCTCGACATCGGCATCGTCGCGCTCTGCGCGATCCTCGCGCTCCTGGGACTGCTTCGCGGGGTCGTGCGCCAGGCGGCCTCCCTCGCCGGGCTGATCTTAGGGCACGTCGTCGGGGTGAAGTATTACGCGGCGGTCCAGCAGGCCCTGCGCCTGGATTTCACGGGCGGACACGTCGTGGCCTACCTCCTCGCGCTCCTTGCGGTCTACATCGCCGTCCGCCTGATCGGGCTCCTCGTCGAGCGGTGGGTGCGGCAGACGAAGCTCTCCGGCATGAATCGCTTTCTCGGCTTCCTGGCGGGTGCGGCCAAAGGCGTCCTCTTCTCCGTCCTGCTCGTATTCTCCCTGGTCATCCTGCTGCCGCGGGATGCCTCGCTTCTCAAAGGGTCGAAGCTCGCACCCCGGCTGATCGTTGCGGCCGGTTGGGTGGAGGGCGTGTTTCCCGAGCGGATTCGCGAGTCGTTCCGGGAGAAGCTGCGCGCCTTGGAGCCGCGCCC
>CAYILU010000196.1:0-3222 GCA_964364235.1 uncultured bacterium
TCCCGAAAACGAACGTTGCGATTTGAATCCTTCCCTGTTCCTCACCCCCTTTCTCTCTCATTTTACACGTTCCGTTTCCCTCCATCGCGGTCATCAGAAATTGATCGTAGAACGGATCGAATCGAGCACTCGGCGGGGATCCGGCAGGTAGAGCTTCTCCAGGGCGTACGGGAATGGGGTGTCGAAGCCGGTCACGCGGGCGACGGGGGCCTTCAGGTGGAGGAAGGCCTTCTCCTGGATGAGTGCGGAAAGCTCCGCGCCGAACCCGCACGTCCGGGGCGCCTCGTGGAGGACGACGGCCCGGCCCGTCATCTTGACCGACTGGACGACCGCGTCGATGTCCATGGGCCACAGCGTCCGAAGGTCGATCACATCAACGCCGATCCCCTCCTCCGCCGCAAGCGTCGCCGCCTCCTCCGCGACGTGGACCATCGCGCCGTAAGCGATGAGGGAGACGTCCTCGCCGGGCCTCACGCTGCGGGACTTTCCAAGCGGAACGGTATAGTCCCCGTCCGGGACCTCCCCCTTCGCGGTCCGGTAGAGCGCCTTGGGCTCGAGGAAGATAACCGGGTCGGCGGAGCGGATCGCCGAGATGAGCAGCCCCTTGGCGTCCGCGGGGGTGGAGGGCATCACCACCGTGAGACCCGCCGTGTGGATGAAGTACGCCTCGGGGCTCTGCGAGTGGTAGTGGCCGCCCTTGATCCCTCCCCCCGACGGAGCCCGCACCACGATGGGCGCGGTGAACTGCCCCGCGGAGCGGTACCGGAACTTGGCCAGCTCCGATACGATCTGGTCGAAAGCGGGGTAGATGAAGTCCACGAACTCGATCTCCGCGACCGGGCGCAGCCCGTTCAATGCCATCCCGATCGCCATCCCGACGATCCCCGCCTCGTTGAGCGGCGTATCGAGGACCCGCTCCGGGCCGAACCGGTCCCACAACCCTTCCGTCGCGCGGAAGACCCCCCCGTACCTCCCGACATCCTGCCCCAGGATCACGACCCCGGGGTCGCGCCCCATCTCGAAAGAGAGCGCGGCATGGATCGCCTGGACGAGCGTCATCGTCGCCATGGATCACCCCTTCTCCGGCTTCGGAATCCACTCGCGCTGCTCCTCGAGGTGCCACGGCATCTCCGCGTAGACGTCCTCCACCAGGCTTCCCGGGGGCACCGGCGGGGCCGCCTCGCACTCCGACACGGCGCGACGCACCTCCTCGCGCGCCTCTTCCGCCGCAGCCTCCTCCTTCTCCGCGTCCAGGAGCCCGAGCCGTTTCAGACAGGCCGCGAAACGGCGGATCGGGTCCTTCTCCCCCCAGGCCCGCACCTCCTCCTCGGGGCGGTACTTCGACGGGTCGTCGGAGGTCGAGTGGGCTCCCATCCGGTAGGTCAGCGCCTCGATAAGCGTGGGGCCGAGGCCTTCGCGCGCCCGATCGAGGGCGTCCCGGGTCACCTTGGTAACGACCAGGACGTCGTTCCCGTCGACGCGGACGCCGGGGAAGCCGTACGCAACCGCCTTCACGGCGATCGAGCCCGCGGCGGTCTGTTTCGCGAAGGGGACGGAGATGGCGTACTGGTTGTTGCTGCAGAAGAAGACGTTGGGCGTCCGGAACACGCCGGCGAAGTTCATCCCGACGTGGAATTCCCCGGTCGAGCTGCCGCCGTCCCCGAAGCAGGCGAGGAAGGCGTTCCGCTCCCCGCGGAGCTTCGCCGCGTAGGCGGCGCCGACCGCCTGGGGGAGCTGGGTGGCGACGGGGGAGGAGACGGAGACGATGCGCGCGGAACGGTCGCACCAGTGGTTGGGCATCTGCCTCCCCCGGGTGGCGTCCAGGGAGTTGCCGAACAGCTGCGCGACGAGAGCGGGCAGGGGATAGCCGTGAAGAAGGGCGACTCCCTGGTCCCGGTAAGAGAGGAAGACCCAGTCCCCCTCGGAAAGGGCGAAGCCGGAGCCGATCTCCGCCGCCTCCTGGCCGGCGGCCCCTATGTAGAACCCGATCCGTCCCGACCGCTGGAGGTTGAGGGCTTTCTCGTCCAGCGCCCGGAGGAAAACCATCTTCCTGTAGAGGAAAAGGAGAGTCTGCCCGTCGAGTCCGGGATCGAGGGCCGGATCGACGGTCCCATCGTCTCGAAGCGCCACCAGCAACGGCTGTTCCATGGACGGCCTCCGTTCCGTGGAGTTCCTCACCGGGGTTCCCTTCCATTGTACCCGATGTCCGACCTACCGGATGACCCCCGATTCCCGCAGCCGTGCGATCCCTTCCGCATCGTACCCGATTCCCGCCAGGATCTCCTCGTTTTGCTCGCCCAGCCGCGGAGCTCTCCGGGGGACGGCTGGCCCGGCGTCCGGGGCTTTTCTCCCTTCCGGGTCGAGAAATTTCAGCGGACGCCCCGGCTGGAGGTCGCTACCCCCGAGGGGGGAATCCACCTCGACGACCATTTCCCTCGCGCGAAGGAGCGGGCTGGAGAACGACTCGGGAAGGTCGAGCACCGGGGAGATACAGACATCCTTCCCCTCGAAGAAGCGGACCCAGTCGTCCCGGGTCCTCGAGGCGAAGACCCCCTCGAGCTCCTTCCGGACCCGGGCGCCCGCCTCCCCGACGGCATACTGCCCCTCCCGGAGATCCTCCCGCCCCAGGGCGTCGACGAGACGCTCCCAGAACCACGATTCCAGCGCTCCGAGGCTGACATGTTTTCCGTCGGCGCACCGGTAGGTCCCGTAGCAGGGAAACATCCCGGTCAGCATCATGTTCCCCCGCTCGGGCGGAGGCATCCCGGCCAGGCAGGCCGCCGCATGAAGCGACCAGATCGCCGACGCCCCGTCGGTCATCGAGACGTCGATCCACCGTCCCTTGCCGGTGGACTGGCGGGACCACAGGGCCATCATGATCCCGGAGAGCGCCATCATCGCCCCGCCGAAGAGGTCCCCGATCTGGACCGGGGGTACGGCCGGCTCCCCGTCCCGCCCCCCGCACATCCCCAGGATCCCCGCCCAGGAGATGTAGTTGATGTCGTGCCCCGCGACGTCCCGCATCGGTCCCGTCTGCCCGTACCCGGAGATGGAGCAGTAGACCAGGCGCGGGTTGACCCCGGACAGGCTCGCGTAGTCGACGCCGAGCCGACGCACCACCCCGGGGCGGAACCCTTCCACCACGACGTCCGCCCCGGCGGCCAGCGTCCGGAAGATCTCCCTGCCCTCGTCGGATTTCAGGTTGAGCGTCAGGCTTCGTTT
>CAYILU010000197.1:0-3218 GCA_964364235.1 uncultured bacterium
TCCGGGAAGGTCCCCAGGGTCCGGTGCGAGTTGGGGGAGCAGTGCAGGCCCGCGCGGACCATGATCCCGAACCGCCGCTCGAGGCGCCGCCCCGTTTCCGCGGGGTCCATCCCCTCCACAAGGAAAGAAAGAACGGAAGCGCACCGCGCGGGGTCGCGCGGGCCGAAGACGGTCACCCGGGGGATTTTCGCCATCCCGTCGAGCAGGTCCCCCATGATCTCCATTTCCTTCCGGCGGATCTTCTCCACCCCCCTCCGAAGCAGCCAGGCGAGGGAAACGCTCAAGCCCGCCATCCCCACGCTGTTCTGGGTCCCCGACTCGAGGGCGTCCGGGTAGAAATCCGGCTGGCGATCGTTCTCCGACCGGCTCCCCGTCCCGCCCTCGACGAGCGGCACGAGCGGCACCCCCTCGCGGACATAGAGGAAGCCCGTCCCCTGGGGCCCCAGAAGCCCCTTGTGCCCGGGCGCCGCGAGGAGGTCGACGGGGAGACCCGAGAGGTCGATCGGAACCGAGCCCGCCGTCTGGGACGCGTCCACCAGCGTGAAGACACCGCGCCTGCGCGCCGCACGGACGATCTCCCCGACGGGCTGGAGGGATCCGGAGACGTTGGACGCGTGGACCGTCGCGACGAGCCGGGTCTCTTTCCGCATGGCCGCGGAAACCGCTTTCGCCTCGACGGCCCCGTCCCGGCGCGCCTGCACCACCGATATGGATACCCCCGCCTCCTCCATCCCGCGCAGCGGCCGCATCACCGAGTTGTGCTCGACGGAGGTGGTCACCACGTGGTCGCCGGGCCTCAGGATCCCCTTGATCGCCTGGTTCAGTGCAACGGTGGCGTTCCCCGCGAATACGAAGCGGGAGCTGTCCCTGACGCCGAACGTCTCCGCGAGCCTTTCGCGCGCGGTAAAGAGGTCCCTGGCGGAGCGGAGGGACAGGATGTGGCCGGAGCGGCCGGGATTCCCCGCGCGCAGGATCGCCGAGGCGACGGCTTCCGCAACGCCCCTTGGCTTGGGGAGCGAGGTCGCCGCGTTGTCGAGGTAGACGAAATTGCGTGGGTCTGACAGATCAAGACTCCAGGGGAATAAACAGGACGCGGCCCTGGGGCAGCACCCGTCCCTCCTTCAGGTTGTTCCGTTCGGAGAGCTGCTCGAGAGTGACGCCGTGGATCCTGGCGATCTTCGTCAGGGTGTCCCCGCGACGGACGATGTGCCGGATCTCCTTCTTCCCGTCGCCTGCCGAAGTGACCGCCTTCCTGGCCGGGGTGGCGCCCGTCCCGGGAAACCGGAGCCTGCTGCCGGCCCGGATCGGTTCTTTCGTGCTCAACCCGTTGGCACTGGCAAGTTCCTCGACGGAAATGCCGGTCCTTTTCGCTATGGCGGACAGCGTGTCCCCTTTCCGGACCCTCACCGTTCCGGTCCGGCGCGCCACGTCGTCCAGCCGCCTGAACGCCATCTCCACCTGCTCGGCGGAAACCTCCTTGCCCGGAACCGCTTCCTCCGCGGAAAGGCCGATCACCGGGAGGATCAGGCGCGCGGAGCGGCCGATCCTGGGCTTCTTCATCCCGTTCAGTTCCTGGAGGACGGGCACCGTCGTCTGGTACTTGTCCGCCAGGGACTCGAGCGTCTCGCCCTTTTTGACGGTGTGGTGCACAAAGGTCACCCTGGCGTCCGTCCGGATCTCCTCCATCCGCTCCAGGGCGACCTTGCCGTACCCCTTGGGAAGGCGGATCTCGTAGGTTTCCCGGTTGGGGGGTGTGCAGAACCTGCGGAGCTCGGGGTTCCACTCCCGGAGGGACTCGTAGGGTACCCCGATCAGCCGGCCCAGCGCCGCCATGCCCGTCCCGCCGGGAACGGTCACCTTGTCGAACTCAAGGGGATCCTCGTATTTCACCCCCTCGAAGCCGTACTTCTCCGGCTCCTTTGCGATGGTCAGGGCGGCGATCATCTTCGGTACGTAGTCCTTCGTCTCCTGCTTGAGGTACCGGTGGCGGCTCAGCTCGACGTAGTCCTCGGATTTGTACCGGGCGACGGCCTTCTGGATCTTCCCTTCACCCGCGTTGTAGGCCGCGGTCGCAAGGGGCCAGGAGTCGAACATGCCGTAAAGGTCCTTGAGGTACGAGGCGGCCGCGTGGGTCGATTTCTCGTAGTCCCTGCGCTCGTCGGTCCACCAGTCGATCCGCAGGCCGTACCGCCGGCCGGTGCCGGCGATGAACTGCCACGGGCCCGCGGCGCGCGCGACCGAGTACGCCTTCGGCGAGAACCCGCTCTCGATCAGTGCGAGGTAGATGAGGTCCTCCGGGAGTCCGTACTTGGCGAGGATCCCCCGCATCATGTCACCGTATTTCCCCGACCTCGTGAGATAAAGCTCGAACTTGCTCCTCCCGCGGGTCTGGAAGTAGCGGATGAACATCTCGATGCGTTTCATCAGGCCGGCATACAGGTCGGTGTCCTTCTTCCCGTCGTCCGCCTGGACGCTGACGAAGAAATCTTTCAAGGCGTCCGCCCCCCGCTCCTCCTCCACGTTCCCGGACAGCTGGAGATCCACCTCCCCCCGGGAGAGCACACGATCCTTCTGTTTCTCCTCCGGGGGAGCGGCGAGAACGGCAACCGGTTCGTGGGAGGTGCCGGACGGCACAAGAGGCTGGACCTGCTGCGGAAGAGGGATCGCCGGCTGCAGCGCGGCGGAAGAAACCTGGGGTTCCGGGACCGGCTGCCGGAGGACGTCACCGTTTTGGGCAGAGGGCACCTGAGGTGTCGCCAACTCCGCGGCGGGAATAATGTCGGAAATTGTCATCAGGAATGCAAAAATGGTCAATCCGAACACGACCGGGTATTTTCGCCCCCTGACCACTCCCCCTCCGGCGGAATCAGAATAAGTGTCTATTTTAATTAGCCAATTTTGGCATGTCAAGGTAATATTGCCTCCCCTCCCGGAGTTCACCCGAGACCGGCTCAGAATGGAACTCGTTCATACTCCCCTTCACTACGCAAAAGGTGGGCCGAAACAGGAAAAAGTTTCGCCGCCGCAAGGGCTTGCCGGGCCCGCCCCTGCTCTCCCGGGTGGATCCGTATGGCCAGCCCGCAGTCGGAGGTGAGCCGCCTGGGGACGGGGATGAGCCGCATGGGCACCCCGCCCTTCTTCAAGTGCTTCTCCGCCGACATGACCTGGTGCGTCCCCCGGAAGATCAGGATCATCTCCCGGGGAGGGGAATCTCCCAC
>CAYILU010000198.1:0-3202 GCA_964364235.1 uncultured bacterium
CGGGGAGGAGGCGCTTCTCCTCTTCGAGAAGCAGCGGGCGGAAATCGATCTCCTGATCACGGATGTCGTCATGCCGGGGATGGGCGGCAAGATGCTGGCGGATCGGGCAAGGGAGATGAAGAAAAACCTGAAGGTCCTCTTCATATCCGGGTACCCCGACGAGGTGATCGCCACCCACGGCGTCCTTCATGAAGGGGTCAATTACCTGCAGAAGCCTTTTTCGGTGAGCGGCCTTTCCGGGAAAATCAGGGAAATGCTCGATTGAGCACGCCGCCTCCCGCCCACCCCGTTTCCACGGTTCTCTTGCCGCGGGCCGGGGAAGGGGATGTCGTCGGCTAATCCTTCGCCCCCCAGAGCTCCTCGAGGCGCCGGTCGCGGCCGCAGTTGTACCGGTAGAACTTGTAGCGGACCGGGTTCTTCCGGTAGTACTTCTGGTGGTACTCCTCCGCGGGGTAGAACGCGGCCGCCGGGACGATCGCGGTGGCGATATTCCCCTTGAGCAGCCCCGACTCCTCCAGTGCCTTCCTCGAACTCTCGGCGAGCTTTTTCTGCGCCTCGTCGTGGTAGAAGATCGCCGTGCGGTACTGGGTCCCCACGTCGCAGAACTGCCGGTTCGGGGTGGTCGGGTCGACGTTGCGCCAGAAGACGTCCAAAAGCGCCTTGTAGCCGATCTTCGCCGGATCGAAGACGACCTGGACCGCCTCCGCGTGCCCGGTTTCCCCCGAGGAGACCTCTTCGTAGGTCGGGTCCTTCGTGCGGCCCCCCGTGTACCCGGAGGTGACCGAGACCACTCCGTCCAGCTTGTCGAACGGCGGCTCCATGCACCAGAAGCAGCCCCCGGCGAAAGTCGCCTTTTCCAGCAGGCGGCCGCCTGCTGGCTTGCCCGGGTTGCCCGCCGCGACGGAAACGGCTGCAAACAGCGCCCCGGCCACGAGCGATCCGAAAACGATGTGCGGGCTCATCGGGTCATCCTCCTCGATATTTGCTCTTCTTCCATTGGATACCGGGACGGGGGCGGAAGGTTCCGGGTGGCGGCGATTTTCCGTTTTCCGCCGCACGGGAGGCATCCAGCCGGAACGGGACGTTACCGAAGAAGAGCCCTCGCGTGGCATCGATCCCCGTCCGCGCTTCATCTAATGATAAGTAGCAGATGAAAGGTACGGTTCGTTGGGGGGGCATAACCCATTTTGGACGGCAGGAAAGGGAGGCCGGTCATGGCAAGCGGAATCGATCGCAGCTTCGGTTTTTTACCAGTCAACGAACGGGAAGGGAAGCCCCGCAGCCGCGGAATCACCGAGATGCGGGGGCCCTATTACGCGCCGGTCGGGAAGCGGTACCTGCAGGATATCCTGGAGACGATGGGCGCATACATCGACATTTTCAAGTTCAGCGGAGGCTCCTTCAGCCTGATGCCGGGGAAAGCGGTGCGGGAGCTGATCGACACCTGCCACGAGCACGACGTCCTGGTTTCCACGGGCGGTTTCATCGAGCGCGTGCTCACGCACGGGCCGGAGGCCGTCGACCGGTATCTGCGGGAGTGCAAGACGATGGGGTTCGACATCGTGGAGATCTCCAGCGGCTTCATCACCGTACCGCTGGACGACCTGGTGCGCCTGGTCGGGAAAGTGCGCGAGCTCGGGTTGAAGCCCAAGCCGGAGGTCGGGATCCAGTTCGGCGCGGGCGGGGCGAGCAGCGCGGAGGAGCTGGAGGCGGAGGGGACGTTGGACCCATCGCAGGCGATCCGGGCGGCGAAACGATACCTGGAAGCCGGCGCGCACCTGATCATGATCGAGTCCGAAGGGATCACGGAGAACGTCAGGAAATGGCGCACCGACGTGGTCGCCAAGATCGTCAACGAAGTGGGTCTCGACAAGGTGATGTTCGAGGCCGCCGACCCGGAGGTGTTCTCCTGGTACGTCAAGAACTTCGGGCCGGAGGTCAACCTGTTCGTCGACCATTCCCAGGTGGTCCAGCTGGAATGCCTGCGCTCCGGGATCTGGGGGACGAAGAGCACGTGGGGCCGCGTGGTCACCTACAAGGAAAAGGCCCGGGAGGCGGCGCCGGAAAGGCCCAAGCTGGTCGAGCCGGCCGCGAAGGGGAGGAGGTAGACGCCCTGGCGCACTCTTCATCGGCTGTGTCCTTCCGGGAGGAGCGGTTCCTGACGCGCTCCGAGCGGCTGGCGGCGTTCGTGGAGCGCGCCGCGTGGGAGAGTGTCTCCCCGGCGGCGCGCGAGGCGCTGAAGGCCCGGGTGCTAGATTCCCTCGGGTGCGCATTCGGCGCGACCAACGGGGTCCCCGTCCGCATCGTCCGGGAGAACATCGAGGAGTTCGGCGGGAATCCGCTTTGCACCCTGATCGGGGGAGGGGCCACCTCCCCCGACCGGGCGGCCTTTTACAACGGGGCGCTCGTACGCTATCTCGATTTCAACGACAGCTACCTGGCCAAGGGCGAAACGTGCCACCCCAGCGACAACATCGGGGCGGTCCTGGCCGCCTCCGAGTATTCCCTGGCGTCGGGGCGGCAGTTCCTGACCGCGCTGGCGGTCGCCTACCAGGTGCAATGCCGGTTGAGCGACGTCGCCCCGGTGCGGGCCCGGGGCTTCGACCACACCACGCAGGGTGCGTTCGCCGCCGCCGCCGGCGCGGCGAAGGTGCTTGAGATGACGGCACCGCAGATCGCCAACGCGCTTGGGATCTCGGGGACCGCCAACAATGCCCTCCGCGTCACCCGTACGGGGGCGTTGTCCCACTGGAAGGGGCTTGCCTACCCGAACACGGCGTTCGACGCGCTGCGGGCGGCTTTTCTGGCGATGCGCGGCATCACGGGCCCCAGGGAAGTCTTCGAGGGGAACAAAGGGTGGTGCCAGACGATCTCCGGGGAGTTCGATATCGACTGGTCACGGGAGAACCTGGAACGGGTCACGCGCACGATTCTGAAGAAGTACAACGCGGAGATCCACTCCCAGTCGGCGATCGAGGGGATCCTCGAACTGATGCGCGAGGCCGGGTTTTCGGGCGGGGAGATCGAGCGTATCCGGATCGACATCTTCGACGTGGCGCACCTCATCATCGGGGGGGGCGCGGAGGGCGACAAGACGGTCGTTCGCACCAAGGAGGAGGCCGATCACAGTCTCCCGTACCTGGTCGCGGCGGCCGCGCTCGACGGGGAGGTGATGCCCGGGCAGTACGAGCCGGCGCGGATC
>CAYILU010000199.1:0-3189 GCA_964364235.1 uncultured bacterium
TCACCGACCCCGAGAAGGGGGCCTTCCGCCGGATGGCCGACACGGAAGGGATCGCCTTCCATCCCGTTCCCCCGAACGTGGGCGGGAGGTTCTCCGTCCTCTCGCCAGTGGGGCTCCTCCCTCTTGCCGCGGCCGGCGTTTCGATCGGGAGACTCCTTGCCGGGGCGCGGTGGATGGAGACGCTGCTCCGGAAAAGGGAGCCCGCGGAGAACCCGGTCCTGTTCGCCTCCGCGGTGTACTCCCACTACATGATGGAGAACCCGAAGCCGGTCCACGTCTGGATGACCTACGGGCGCGGCCTCGAGCGGGTGGCGGAGTGGTGGCAGCAGCTGTGGGCGGAAAGCCTGGGGAAGCGGCGGCCGGACGGGAAGCGCGTGGGGCAGACCCCGGCGCGCGCGGTGGGGGTGACCGATCAGCACTCGCAGGTCCAGCTCTACCAGGACGGCCCCCCCGACAAGGTCTACACCTTCGTAAAGTGGATGAAGGGCGCGACGGCCATGCCGGGCGGCAGGCCCCTTCGCGACCTGTTCGAGGCGGAGTTCGAGGGGACGATCGGCGCCCTCTGGAACGCGGGCCGCCCTATCGTCCGGATCGAGATCGGCTCGGGGGACGATGCCCACGTCGGCGCCTTTCTCCACTTCTGGGAGTGGGTTACGGCCGTCGTCGGGGAGTGCGCCGGCATCGACCCCTTCGACCAGCCGGGGGTCGAGGAGGGGAAGAAGATCACCCGCGCGCTGATGGGGGAAAAGGGGGCGTCCGCCCGCCGGGAGCGGTTCATCCGGAAGATGAGGAGCCGGGCGCCCGCCGAAATCCGCGTCCGGTCGGGTGACTGAGGCGTGGCGGGCCGAATCCTCCTTCTCCCGGACGAGGTGGTCAACCAGATCGCGGCCGGCGAGGTCGTCGAGCGGCCCGCGTCCGTTTTGAAGGAGCTTCTCGAGAACGCGGTGGACGCGAAGCCGACGCGTGTCGAGGCGGAGATCGGCGGCGCGTTCCCCTTCACGATCCGGGTCTCCGACGACGGGGTCGGTATGACGCGCGACGAGCTCGAGCTCGCGGTTTGCAGGCACACGACGAGCAAGATCCGCGCGGCGGAGGACCTCCAGAAGATCTCCTCGTTCGGGTTCCGGGGTGAGGCGCTCCCCTCGATCGCCTCGGTGTCGACGTTGCGGATCGTGACGAGGCCCGCGGCGCGGCTGCTCGCCTCGGAGATCGTGATCGACGGCGGGGCGGTCAAGTCCCTCCAGGAGATCGGCGCCCCCCCGGGGACCACCGTGGAGGTTTCCGGCCTCTTCGGGAACGTCCCGGCCCGCCGCAAGTTCCTCAAGTCCCCCCGCACCGAGATGCTCCACCTGTGGGAGGTCTTCCACGCCGTCGCGATCCCCTGCGAGGGGATCGGGTTCCGGATGTCCGACGGGAGGGGGGAGGTCACCTGCGAGCGCGGGGAGTCGCGTACCGCCCGGGCGCTCCGCCACGCGGTAGAGGACGGGAAGTACCTCGTCCCGATCGATTTCCAGTCGCCCTTTTTCCGCATAACCGGGTGGGCGGGCCTGCCCCATCTCTCCCGGTTCGGCTCCTCGGGGATCTCCTTCTTCGTCAACGGGCGGCATTTCCGCGACCGGGGGGTTTTCGCGGCCGTCAAGGAGGCGTACCGGGGGATCGTCGCCGCCGACCGCCAGCCGGTCGTCACCCTCTTCATCGAGTGTGACCCCGGGGAAGTCGATGTCAACGTGCACCCCTCCAAGACCGAGGCCAGGTTCCGGTACGGCCGGGAGCTGCGCGAACTGGTCCGCCACGCGATCGGCATCGCCGTCGGGGAGCCTCCAGGCGCTTCCGCATCGGCGCGCCCCCAGGCCGCAAGGGGTGACGGGCAATCCATCCCGCTGCCCGTAACGGCCCGCGAAGCGAGGATCGAGAGCCTCTTCGGCGAGCAGCCGAAGGCCCCTCTTCCGTTCCCCGGGGAGGTCCCCCAGTCGCCGGGGGCCGGGTTTTTCTCCTCCCTTAAGCCGGTCGCGCAAATCCTGGGAACCTACATCGTCTGCGAGGGGGCGGGGGAGGTCGTGATCGTCGACCAGCACGCCGCGGACGAGCGGATCGTCTTCTCCCGCCTCAAGGAGGCGCTGCTCGGCGGCGGGGCGACCGCCCAGAGATGGCTCGTCCCGCAGGTCGTCTCCTTTTCCGGAGCGGAGAAAAAAGAGAGGGCCGAGATCGAATCCTTCCTGGCGGGCGTGGGATTCGTGTTCGAGTCGTTCGGGGAGGACACCTTCAAGATCGCCGGCGGCCCCGCGATCCTGGGGTACTTCGACGTCCAGCGCTGGTGGAAGGACTTCCGCGAGTTCTTCCTCGCGCAGGAGTCCGCGCCCAAGGGGATCTTCGACGCTGACCGGGAGCTTTGGCGGATGGCGTGCCACGCCTCCGTGCGCGGCGGGGACTTCCTCGAGAGGGACGGGATGCGCTCCCTCCTCCAGGAGCTGGACCGGGCCATCGGCTCCCACAGCTGCCCGCACGGCCGCCCGGTGTGGGTGAAGCTCTCCGGCGCCGAGCTTGGGCGGATGTTCGGGCGAACCTGAAAGGCCCCTCCGAAGCGGATGGAAGAGAACCGCCTCCTGGTCCTTTCGGGCCCGACCGCCTCCGGAAAAACCGCGCTGGCGCTTTCCCTCGCGAGGATTTTCCCCCTGGAGATCGTCAACGCCGACTCCCTCCAGGTCTACCGGGGGATGGACATCGGGACCGCCAAGCCCGCCCTGGCGGAGCGTCGGGAAGTCCCCCACCACCTGGTCGACGTCGCGGACCCGGACGAGGAGTACAACGCGGGCCGTTTCGTCGCCGGGGCGGAAGAGGCGATTCGCGGAATCCGGGAACGCGGGAGATTCCCGCTGGTTTCGGGGGGGACCGGGATGTACATCCGGGCGCTCCTTCGCGGCCTGGACGCCCTCCCTTCCGACCCCTCGGTGCGGGCCGCGCTCTCCCTCCGCTGGAAAGAGGAGGGGGGGGCGGCCTTGTTCGAGGAGCTCCGAAAAGTCGACCCGCCCTCCGCGGCGGTCATCCACCCGTCCGACAGGATCCGCGTCCTGCGCGCCCTGGAAGTGGCCGCGCTCACAGGGACACCCCCCAGCGGGCTGAAAAGGCGATGGGCGGAGCCCGGGAGGAAATTCCGAATCCTGTTCATCGCGCTATCCCCCGACCGGGAAG
>CAYILU010000200.1:0-3183 GCA_964364235.1 uncultured bacterium
TCCTGATCCCCGATTCGATGGATGACCTATCGAAATCCGGAGCCTTCGTCCACGACATGGTGGACGCTTCCGGGAAGGACGACGTGGTGGACGCCTCCAAAAGGTTTTCCCGGGATTGGCCGTCGCGGCTCGGGCTTGGAGATTTATCTGTCAGGGGGTTTCCGCTCTCGTCCCTCGTGCATCTGCAGTTCCGGTTCCGCCTCACCTTCCTGTTCCTCCTTCTGGAGTTCGCCCGCCGTGCGGTTGCCCGGGAGGGGCCGGACGCCGTCGTCCTCTCGGGCATGCCTTTCGAGGAGCGGCGGGCGCTGCGGCTCGCCTTCGAGTCGCTTGGCATCCACGTGGAGGAAGGCACGCCCGCGGGGAGCGGCGGGTTCCAGGGGTTCGCGTTCCGGCTGGAATCTCGTTTCCGGAGGATATCGGAAGTCACCCTTCCCCGGTATGCGGGTTACCTGCGACGCATGTGCAGGATGGATCTTGCGGCCGCGCCCCGCGAGGACCCCCGGATACTCGTGGCGGACTCCTTCTGCATGACCCCCGAGGCCGTCCGGTACTTGAAGAACCGGGGTACCCTGCTCCACGTGATGGACACCGACAGGGGGTTGAAGAAAATCCTCCTGAAAGCGGGTCTTCCCTTCCGGTCCGTCGTATTGAAAGGTGCTCCGCCAGGCGATTGGCCGGATCCGGCGCGCACGCGATTCCCCGGGGAAGCGGTCTTGAATTTTTCCTACGCGGGGATCCCTTTTTTCCCGCTGATCGAAAGGGACATCCGGAGGGCTGTCTGGGACATTGCTCCTCGCCTGTTTTCCTATAGTTCCCTTCCCGGGGAGGGTTTTCGCCGAATCATCCTCCGCGAGCAGAACGGCCCCGAAGGAAAAATGCTTGTCTGGCTTGCGAAGCAGGCGGGAATCCCGACGGTGATGCTCCAGCACGGCCTGATGGGAGGAGAGTACGGATACCTGCCCATGGACGCCGATCTCTTTTTCGCATGGGGGGAAGACGGAAGCCGCTGGCTGGTGGAGAAGGGAATCGAAGAGGAAAGAGTGAAGGTCTTCGGATGCCCCCGGTTTGACTGCTACGGGCATACGTTGGTAAAGGGCGAAGGGGGGAAGTTCGAAAAGCGTTTGCTGGTTCTGTTGGAGTCGACCGAATACTCGGGGGAAGACACCCCGCTCGACAATTACCGGATGCTCCGCCTCGTCCTTGAGGCGCTCAAGCCGCTGACCGACTGGAGGGTTGCCATCCGGTTCCATCCGGCACAGACCGGAGAAGAGCGGGAGGCGTTCCGGCGGCTTGTCCGTCTGTACGGGTCGCGGATGCAAATTGCGCCCGATATCGTCTTGGGCCGTTCCCTGGAGAAGGCCGATGTCGTGGTGACGGAGGCTTCGACCGCCGGGATGGAAGCTCTTCTCCTGGGGAAACTCCTCCTTGTGGTGCGGAGAAGGGGAATTGCGGGGAACCCGTACGCGTGGACGGATGTTCTCCCTCAGGCAGATTCCTCCGAGCGGATACGCGAATATCTTTCCGCGTGGGGCAACCATGCAACTGCGCGTCAGGAGGCAAGAGAGCGAGGGGAACGATTTCTGGCCGGGTATCTCCGCCGCGAGGAGGAACCGGCGTCCGTGCGGTTCTGGAAATATTGCCTGTCATGACGGAAAGACGGCTGCTGATCAGGGCGGTGAACTGGCTGGGGGACGCGGTCCTGACGACCCCGGCCCTGGGCGCGGTGCGCGCGGCGTTCCCGGAAGACCGGATCGCGATGGCCGCGAAGCCCCCGGTCGCCGAACTCTTTCGGCACCACCCGGATCTGGACGAAATTCTCGTGTACGACAAGGAAGGAAAGCATTCGGGGGCGTCCGGCATGCTCCGGATGTCCGCCGCGCTGCGCCGGGGGAAGTTCGACCGGGCGATCCTGTTCCAGAACGCGTTCGACGCGGCGCTCCTTGCGTTTCTCGCGGGAGTGCCGGAGAGGATGGGATATGCGACGGACGGAAGGAGGTTGCTGCTGACCCGCACCGTCCCGGTGACGGAGGAAGTCCTATCACTCCACCATGCGGAGTACTATCTCCACCTGCTCGCGGAGCTCGGGATCGCTCGTCCGGCCAGACCGCGACTTTTCCTCCGGGTAACGGAGGGCGAGCGCTCCTCCATGCGGGCGCGTCTTGCGGGGAAAGGAATCCCGGAAGGGAAGAAGATCCTCGGGATCAACCCGGGGGCGACCTACGGTTCCGCGAAACGCTGGTTCCCGGAGCGTTTTGCCGCGGTCGCCGACGGTTTGTCGGAGGAGTGGGACGCTTCCATCGTTCTCATGGGGTCCGCCCCGGAAATGCCGCTTTCCTCCGAGATCGAGGCGGCGATGAAGCGCAAACCCGTCAACCTGACGGGCCGGACCTCGGTGCGGGAGCTTCTGTCCCTTCTTTCCTGCTGTTCGTTCCTGGTGACCAACGATTCCGGCCCGATGCACATCGCGGCGGCTCTGGGCGTCCCTCTGGTCGCGATCTTCGGGCCGACCGACTGGCGGAAGACCTCTCCGTGGACGGACGCGGCGAAAATCGTCCGGGTGGACGTGGACTGTTCCCCCTGCATGCTGAGGGAGTGCAACAGGAACCATGAGTGCATGGCGGGAGTCACCGCGGAGATGGTCGTCGACGCGGCGCGTCGGCTGGCGGCGGAGCGGGGAGGGAGCGGTGAAACCGACTGAGATCCGCCGGATCCTGATCGTGAAGCTCTCCGCGCTCGGGGACGTGGCCCACGCGCTGCCGGTCGTCGACTACCTCCGGAAGGCGGCGCCCGGAGCCCGGATCGACTGGGCCGTCGACCGGCGGTTCGCGGGGCTGCTCGAGGGAAACCCGGACCTTGACCGCGTAGTGCCCCTGGACCTCAAGCGGTGGAGGCGCGAGTGGACCAATGCGAATGCCCGGCGCGAGGCGGCTTCGGCGGTACGGCAGCTTAAGGAAGGAAGGTACGACGTCGCCTTCGACATCCAGGGAAACGCAAAAAGCGGCGTGGTGACCCGCCTGTCCGGAGCGAAGCTGCGGTTCGGGTTCGACGCGGGAGGCGTGCGGGAGGCGGCGAACCTGCTGTTCACCAACAGAAAGGCTCGGACGCTACCGGAAGACAGGCACATTGCTGAGAAGTTGCTCCGGGTCGTCAGCGCCCCGTTCGGGGGGACGTTCGATCTTTCCG
>CAYILU010000201.1:0-3169 GCA_964364235.1 uncultured bacterium
GATCATCCCGGCGCGGTACCTGAACACCTCCGAACCCGCGGAGCTCGCGCGGCACTGCATGGAGGACATCGACGGGAGTTACGCGTCGAAGGTGTCCCCCGGCGACTTCATCGTGGCGGGGAAGAACTTCGGCTGCGGTTCGTCCCGGGAGCACGCCCCCATCGCGATCAAGGCGTCCGGGGCGCGGGCGGTCATCGCGCGGTCGTTCGCGCGGATCTTCTACCGGAACGCCTTCAACATGGGGCTTCCCATCTTCGAGGCGCCGCAGGCGGTCGACGAGATCGAGTCCGGGGACGTCCTGGCGGTCGACATGGAGAGCGGCGTCCTCCGCAACGAGACGAAAAAGAGGGAATACCGGATCGCCCCCGTCCCGCCGTTCATGCAGGAGCTTGTCGCCGCGGGCGGGCTGCTCAATTACATGGCCGGGCGCCGGAAGGGAAAGTAGGGTCGATGCCGAAGATCTGCGTGTTTCCGGGGGACGGGATCGGGCCCGAGGTCGTGCGGGAGGCCCTGGCCGTCCTGCGGGCGGTCGAGGAAATCTCCGGGACCCGGCGGTTCGAGACGGAGGAGGATCTCCTCGGCGGCGCGTCCTTCGACGCCCACGGGGTCCCGATGACGGACAAGGCGATGGGGCTTGCCTGCGCCTCCGACGCGATCCTCCTGGGCGCCGTCGGCGGGCCGAAGTGGGACCCGTTGCCCTTCGATGTGCGGCCCGAGCGGGCGCTCTTAGGGTTGCGCAAGAACCTGTGCCTGTTCGCCAACCTTCGCCCCGCGAAAGTCTTCGCGCCCCTGCTGGACGCCTCGCCCCTGCGCCGGGAGCTCGTGGAGGGGATCGACCTGATGGTCGTGCGGGAGCTGACCGGCGGGATCTACTTCGGCGAGCCGCGGGGGATCCGGACGGAGAACGGCGTCGAGGTGGGGATCAACACGGAGGTCTACACCCGGCCGGAGATCGAGCGGGTCGCCCGGGTGGCCTTCGAGCTGGCGAGGAAGAGAAGCCGGAGGGTGACCTCGGTGGACAAGTCCAACGTCCTGGAGTCCTCCGAGCTCTGGCGCAGGATCGTCACCGAGGTCCACGGCCGCGAGTACCCGGACGTCGATCTTTCCCACATGCTGGTGGACAACTGCGCGATGCAGCTCGTCCGGCGCCCGAAGCAGTTCGACGTCATCGTCACGACGAACCTGTTCGGGGACATCCTGACGGACGAGGCGTCGATGATCACCGGCTCGATCGGGATGCTCCCCTCGGCTTCCCTCGGGGGCCGGGTAGGGCTCTACGAGCCGATCCACGGCAGCGCGCCGGACATCGCGGGGAAGGGGATCGCGAATCCGCTTGCGACGATCCTCTCGGTTGCGATGATGCTCCGGTACTCGTTCAACAGGGACGCCGAGGCCGGGTGGATCGAGGGAGCGGTGGAGAAAGCGCTTGCCGACGGGTACAGGACGGGGGACATCTTCCGTGAGGGTGCAGGGGTGCGCAGGGTGGGGACTTCGGAGATGGGAGACGCGGTGCGGAAGAACATCATGACCAACACACAAGGAGAGGTGAAACGATGAGCTCGAAGAGTTACAACGTCGCCGTTGCGGGCGCGACCGGCGCGGTCGGGGAAGTGATGATGCAGATCCTGGAGCAGCGGAAGTTCCCCGTGAAGAGCCTCCGCCTGCTCGCGTCCGAGCGCTCGGTGGGGAAGCGGCTCAAGTTCAAGGGGCAGGACGTCCCGGTCGAGCTGCTCCAGAAGAGCGCCTTCAAGGGGATCGACATCGCCCTCTTCTCGGCTGGCGCCTCCCGGAGCAAGGAGTTCGCCCCGGCCGCCTGGGAGTCGGGCGCGGTGGTGGTCGACAACTCGTCGGCGTTCCGCATGGAGCCGGACATCCCCCTCGTGGTGCCGGAGATCAACCCGGACGCCATCGGGCAGTACAAGAAGCGGGGAATCATCGCCAACCCGAACTGCACCACGATCATCGCCATCATGCCGCTCAAGCCCCTGCACGACTACGGGACGCTGAAGCGGGTGGTGGCCTCCTCCTACCAGGCGACCTCGGGCGCGGGGGCCAAGGCGATGGCCGAGCTCGTCGCCCAGACGAAAGCGTTCGCCAAGGGCGAGAAGATGGAAGTGGCGGCGTTCAAGCACCAGATCGCCTTCAACGTCATTCCGCACATCGACGCCTTCCTGGAGAACGGCTACACGAAGGAAGAGATGAAGATGACGAACGAGGGGCGCAAGATCATGGGGATCCCCGACCTGCGCGTCACCTGCACCACGGTGCGCGTGCCGGTTCTCACCGCCCACTCGATCTCGGTGAACGCCCAGTTCGAGAAGAAGATCACCCGCGAGAAGGCCAGGGAGCTGATCGCGAAGTTCCCCGGCTGCCAGGTGATGGACGACCCGGCGAACAACGTCTACCCGATGCCGCTGTTCTGCGCGGGGAAGGACGACTGCTACGTCGGCCGCATCCGGGAGGACGACAGCGCCGAGAACTGCCTGAACTTCTGGGTGTGCGGCGACCAGTTGCGGAAGGGCGCGGCGCTCAACGCCATCCAGATCGCCGAGGTCCTGGCCAAGAAGTACCTCTGATCGCGCGGCGCGGGATTTCGGATGCGACGGGTCCGGCTGACACTGGCATACGACGGGACCGCGTACCGGGGTTTCCAGGTCCAGCCGAACGGGCCCACGATCCAGTCGGTCCTGGAGGAGGCGCTCTCGCGGCTCCTCCAGGAGACGGTCCGGGTCGGGGCGGCGGGGCGCACGGACGCCGGCGTCCATGCGCGGGAGCAGGTGGTCGATTTCTCCGATTCGGGGAACCGCCCGCTCGAGACGATCCGTAAGGGAGGCAACGCCCTGTTGCCCCCCGACATCCGCATCCTGTCCGCCGAGGAAGCCCCCCCGGGATTCGACGCCCGCCGGGACGCGAGGGAGAAGGAGTACCGGTACTTCCTCCACCTGTCGCCGGTCGCCTCCCCGTTCTTCCTTCGCTACGCCTGGCACATCGAGAAGCCGCTGAACCTCGACGCGATGGGGGAGGGGCTGGAGCATCTGGTCGGGGAGCACGACTTCGCCTCCTTCCGGGGACAGGGCTGCACCGCGAAGACCACCGTGCGGACGATCTTCCGCGCGGAGCTTTCGGGTGGGATCCCGTCCCTGCACTTCATCGGGATCACCGGGAACGG
>CAYILU010000202.1:0-3134 GCA_964364235.1 uncultured bacterium
TCTTGAACTTTTTATGATTATGGCCGGGACGTTCTTGAACTTTACAAAACACTCTGGTGATAAAGTTCAAGAACGTCCCAAGACATAAAAAGTTCAAGAACGTCCCCAAGTTTGAAAGTAAAGTTCCAGAACGTCCCCCTGCCTTATAATGTGCGGATGCGAACGTCGCGGCTCTTGAAGAGGATCGCCCTTCTCGCGGCGGGACTCGTCGTCGCCTGCGCGGGGTGGATCGGGGCCTCCCTTTTTTTCCTTCCCCCCGTGGCGCCTCTTGCCAACTCGAGGGCCTCGCTGGTCATCACCGTCAAGGACTGGAACCGGAAGGGGCACCCCTTCGTGCTGGGGCCGCGCAACCGGAACTGGGTGCCCATCTCCGCTGTCCCCCCATCCCTCAAGAAAGCGGTCATCGCGGCGGAGGACGCCAACTTCTACGCCCACGAAGGGGTTGACTATGAGGCCATCCGGGAGGCGATCAAAACCGACCTCCAGAAAGGGAAATTCGTCCGCGGGGGGAGCACCATCACCCAGCAGGTGGCGAAGAACGTGTTCCTGTCGCGCGAGAAGACGATTTCCCGGAAGGTAAAGGAGTTCGTCCTGGCGAGGCGACTGGACGACACGCTCACCAAGTCGCGCATCCTGGAACTGTACCTGAACGCGGTCGAGCTGGGGCCGATGGTCTACGGGGTGGGGCATGCTTCCCGGTACTACTTCGGGAAGACCCCGTCCGACCTGACCGTCCGGGAGAGCGCCTTCCTTGCCTCAATGCTGCCGGGTCCCAAGGTGTACGATCCTTACCGCAAGCTGGACCGGGTGATGCGACGATCGGACCGGATTCTCAAGCGGATGTTCGCGGCAAGGATGATCACCGAGGAGGAGTACAGGGGGGCGCTCGCCGAAATTCCCAACATCTCTGGCCTGGAACGCAAGGTGGAGAAGACGATGGCTACGCCGCCGCCGGAAGAGAAGCCCCCCGTTCCGCTACCGGAAAACGAACCGGGCATGCTGGAATCCCCGCCGGAGAAGGAGGACGGCCCGGCGACGCCGGGGGGCCGGGAGGAACCGTCTCCGTCGAGAGCGGAAGAAACGCCGCGTTCTGCGGAGTCTGAGGGGCCGACCGCGCCGACGCGCTGAACCGACCCCCGAACCCGGATCGCATGCCCCGGAACGCCGCGCCGCCCGGGGATTTAGCGCTGCGCCTTCCGGAGCGCCTGGGCGATATCCGCCTGCAGGTCGTCCGGGTTCTCGATCCCCACGGAGATCCGCACGAGCGCGGGGGTGAGGCCCACGGCGGCCTGCTCCTCCGCGGGGATGTCGGCATGCGTCATGGTGGACGGGTGGGTGATCAGCGTCTCCACACCCCCCAGGCTCTCCGCGAGGATGACGGTCTTCAATGCATCGAGGAACCGCGGGACGGCCGCGACCGTCTCCAGCTCGAAGGAGATGACCGAGCCCGGGCCGGACGCCTGGGAGAAGTGCAGCTCCCGGCGCGCGTGGCCGGGCAGGCCGGGGTAAAAGACCTTTCTCACGAAGGGGTGCGCGGCGAGGAAGGCCGAAAGCGCCTCCGCGCTCTGCTGGGCCCGTACCACCCTCACCGCGAGCGTCTTGATCCCCCGCAGAAGCAGCCAGGCGTCGAACGGCGAGAGGACCGCGCCGATCGCATTCTGGGCGAAGTGGAGCCTCTCCCCGAGCGCGGGATCCGAAACGATGGCGGCCCCCCCGATCAGGTCGTTGTGGCCGCCGAGGAACTTCGTGGCGCTGTGGACGACGATGTCGGCCCCCAGGGAGAGCGGCAGCTGCAGGACCGGCGACATGAAGGTGTTGTCCACGACCGAAAGGATCCCGCGGTCCCTCGCGATGCGGGCCACCTCGCGGATGTCCGCGATCTTCATCAGCGGGTTGGTGGGGGTCTCCATGAAGACCGCCTTGGTCCTCTTTCCGATCCTTTTCGCCACGGCGACGGGGTCCCCCATGTCGGCGTAGTCGAAAGTAAGGCCGTAGGGGCGAAGCAGTTTCTCGAAGAGGCGGTAGGTCCCCCCGTACAGGTCGTCCGAGCAAAGGACGTGGTCGCCCTGCGCGAAAAGCGTCATGACCGCCGAGATGGCCGCCATCCCCGAGGAGAACGCCACTGCGCGGCTGCCCCCCTCCAGTTCGGCCATCGCCTTTTCCGCCGCCTGGCGTGTCGGGTTTTCCGAGCGGGAGTAGTCGAACCCCCGGTGTTTCCCGAAGGCGTCATACCGGTAAATGGCCGTTGTGTAGATGGGAACACTCACCGCCCCAAAGGCCTTGTCCGCACCCACGCCCGCCTGCGCCGCGGCCGTCTCGATCGATCGTTTCTTCTTCACGCCCCGCACGCTCCTTTCCCCTAGATGAAGTACATCACGTTCCGCCGCTTCCGCTCCGCCGCTTCCTGCTCTTCCCTCGCGAGATCCGCCAGCGTCCACCGGTCGAGGACCGACTCGATGGCCTCGGACGTCTCCCTTACAAGCCGGGCCACCGCCGGGGAAACCTGCTCGCCGGAGATCTTGCTCTCTTCCTTCCCGACGGCCCCGTTTGCCAGGGGCCCCTCGATGGCCCGGATGATCTCCGAGGACCGGATCGTCTCCGGGCGGCGCCCGAGCAGATAGCCGCCCCCCACGCCTCGCCGGCTCCGGAGGATTCCCGCGTTCTTCAACTCCAGGAGGATCAGCTCGAGGAATTTTTTCGGGATACCGTTCTTCTCCGCGAGGTCCTTGATCTGGAAAGACGTTCCTTCGGGGAAACGGGCAGCGTAGATGAGCGCACGCAAGCCATACTCCGCTTTCTTGGACAACCGCATGATTCCTCCGGAAATCGTTATCTACAATATCTATTTTATTGATAGGGATTGATTCGTCAAGCGCCAGCGCCGGCGTCGTTCTTCCCGCTTGCGCCCGGACCTCCTGTCCGGGCTTCAACTATTCCATGCGGTTGGATTCTCGCTCCACTTTCAGGAGGAAAACGGTATCCCGTCGCTCCGCCCGTGTGACCTTGTGCCCCTCCGCTTTCAGGGAAGAGATCACGTTTTTCAGCGCCTCTTCCTTCAGGAGGATGTCGAGCTTCCCCGACGGCCCGATTTTCTGGAGCGCCATCTTCACCTTGACGAAGGTCATGGGGCATAC
>CAYILU010000203.1:0-3121 GCA_964364235.1 uncultured bacterium
GGAGGAAATCGGCGGGAAGGGAATCCATCCCCCGAACCGTTCCACGTGGAACATCCGTCTTATCTCTCTGAAAAACCAAGGTTATCTCCGATACGGATCCGGGTCCTGAACCATTCAGACTTCGGAGGGAGGAGGTCGCGCGCTCCCCCGCTTCAGGGCCACGAGGAGCAGGGCGACGGCCGCCGGAGTCACCCCCGGGATGCGCTGCGCCTGCCCGATCGAGGCGGGGCGCACCCGGACCAGCTTGTCCCGGACTTCGGTGGACAGCCCGTACACCGACTCGAAGGGGAAGCCCGGCGGCAACCGCATCTCCTCGTATTTCGTGAGTTTCTTCGCCTCCTCCTCCTGCCGGCGGATGTACCCCTCGTACTTGACGGTCAGCTCGGCAAGCAGGGCCACCCCGTCGGCCGCCTCCCCCAGGCTCCCGTCGCAGGAGAGGAGCAGGGCCACCGTGACCTCCGGCCGCCGCAGGAGTTCCGCGTAGGTGATCCCGGTCCGGACCGGCCCTCCCCCCGCCTCCTCCACGGCCCGGCACACCGGGTGTCCCGGGACGACGCGCGTCTCCGAGAGGCGGCGCAGGAAGGCGGAGAGGCTCTCCCTTTTCCGGAGGAACGTCCGGTAGCGATCCCCGGGCAGAAGCCCGACGCGGTGCCCGGTCTCGGAGAGCCGAAGGTCGGCGTTGTCCTCCCGCAGGAGGAGCCGGTATTCGGCCCTCGAGGTGAACATCCGGTACGGCTCCTGCGCCCCCTTGGTGACCAGGTCGTCGATCAGCACGCCGATGTATGCGTCGGCCCTCCCCAGGATGACCGGGAGTTCCCCCCTGACCTTGCGCGCCGCGTTGATCCCGGCGACGATCCCCTGGGCGGCCGCCTCCTCGTACCCGCTGGTGCCGTTGATCTGCCCGGCGTGGAAGAGGTTCTCCACGATCTTGGTCTCGAGGGACGGATGGAGCTGGACCGGGTCGACGAAGTCGTACTCGATGGCGTACCCCGGCCGGACGATCTCCACGGACTCCAGGCCGGGGATCGTCCGCAGCATCCTCACCTGGATGTCGTAGGGGAGGCTCGTCGACACCCCGTTGGGGTAGTACTCCGACGTGCGCAACCCTTCCGGCTCGAGGAAAACCTGGTGCCGCTCCCTCCCTTCGAAGCGGACCACCTTGTCCTCGATGGAGGGGCAGTACCGGGGGCCGATCCCCTTGATCACGCCGGAATACAGGGGAGAGCGGGAGAGCCCCGACCGGATCGCCTCGTGGGTCGCCGCGTTGGTGTACGTCATGTAGCAGGGGACCTGGGGGCGGGTAATCCTCTTGTTTTCAAAGGAGAAAGGCACAGGGTCGGCGTCGCCTTCCTGTCGGGTCGTCCGGGAAAAGTCGATCGTCTTGGCGTCCAGCCGCGGGGTGGTGCCGGTCTTCAGCCTGCCCACGGAGAACCCCAGCCCCCGCAGGGAGTCGGAGAGCTTCATCGCGGGGAAGTCGCCCGCGCGGCCAGCGGGGAAGCTCACCTGGCCGATGTGGACAAGCCCCTTGAGGAAGGTGCCCGTGCACAGGACGACCGCCTTCCCCCGGTAGCGCACCCCCAGGTTCGTCTCCACCCCGACCGCCCTCCCCCCCTCCGCGAGGACGGCGTCGACCATCGCCTGCTTGACGTCCAGCCCGTAGGCGCTCTCCAGGACCTGCTTCATCCGGAGGCGGTAGAGCTGCTTGTCCGCCTGGGCGCGGGAGGAGCGCACCGCCGGTCCCTTGCTCGTGTTGAGCTGCCGGAACTGGATCCCGGTGGCGTCGATGTTTTTCGCCATCTCGCCGCCCAGCGCGTCGATCTCGCGGACGAGATGCCCCTTCGCCAGCCCGCCGATCGCCGGGTTGCACGACATCAGGCCGATCGCGTCGGCGTTGATCGTGAGGAGAAGCGTCCTGCACCCCATCCGGGCGGCCGCCAAAGCCGCCTCGCAGCCGGCGTGCCCCGCCCCTACGACGACCACGTCGTATTCGGTCGGGTATTCGTACGGAGAAACGGTCACTTAACCTCCGTGTTCCACGTGGAACATCTCGGGGACATTCCTGATCCTGATTCTTCTCCGGGATGCGGGAGAGGAGTGTCCCCGCCCACTACTTCCCGATGCAGAAGGAGCCGAAGATCGAGTTCAGAACCTCTTCCGGGGCGATCTCTCCGGTCAACTCCGCCAGCGCCAGCGCCGCCTCCCGAACGTCGGCGGCCGTAAACTCCAGGGAAAGCCCCTCCCCCACCGCCAGCTCCGCACGCTCCAGGGCGGAGACCGCCTTCCGCACGGCGTTTGCGTGCCGCAGCCGGGTCATCGGGGCCTCGGCCATCAGGGCACTTCCTTCGGGGACCAGTTCCCGGGCCATCGCCTCCAGGAGCCCCGCGACCCCCTCCCCCGTCTTCGCCGATACGGGGATGACCCCTTTCCTCCCCTCCCCGCAAAACATCTCGCCGGTTTCCAGCGGGGGGAGGTCGGACTTGTTCAGCAATAGAAGGTGCGGCCGGCCGGCCACCTCGGCATATGCCCGCCGGTCCCCGTCGTCCGCGGCCCGGCCCGCGTCAAGGAGAAAGAGCGCCAGGTCCGCGCCGGCGAGGATCTCCCGGCTCCTGCGCACCCCTTCCCGCTCCACCGGGTCCTCCGTCTCCCGCAACCCGGCCGTGTCGACCAGCCGGACCGGGATCCCCGAAAGGGTGATCTCCCCGGAAAGGTAGTCCCGGGTCGTCCCCGGAACCTCCGTGACGATCGCCCGCTCCTCCCCGAGAAGACGGTTGAGGAGCCGGGACTTCCCCACGTTGGCGACGCCGGCGATGGCCACGGTCGCCCCCTCCCGCAGTCGGTGCCCCAGGCCGTAGGATTTCAGGTACACGGAGAGGTGGTTTTTAATTTCCGATACCCGTTCATTAAGTTGTGCTGTGAGCAGGGGGGCAGTATCGTCGTCGTCGGAAAAATCGATGGAGGCCTCCAGCACCACCAGAAGTGAGAGCATCCGCTCCCGAAGGGGTGCGACGGCGTCCCGGATCCCCCCGTTCAGCTGCCGAAGGGCTGCCCGTGCAGAGGCAGCCGTCTTCGCCAGGATCAGGTCGCAAAGCCCTTCCGCCTGCGTCAGGTCCATCTTTCCGTT